>JAURMJ010000037.1 GCA_030830765.1 Quisquiliibacterium sp. | reverse complement strand
GCCATCAGGAATATCAACTGCACGGACAGCGCCTGATTGAGAAGCCCCTGAGCACTGGATTGCAACTCCGAGAGCAAAATCGCGCTGCTCCGAAAAGCAATATTGACCAGGAAGAACAGCAGCGTCATCAGCAGCAACTGCTCGCTAAATCGAAGCCGCTGTGGCCGATCAGGACGGAACAGTCGGAAAGCCATGACGCTGAACAGAAAAGCCATCGCCCCATCGGTGACCAGTCGCCGGGCTCCGAAACTGGGCATAAATTCAGTGAACATGGTCAGAGTGACCGCGATCGTGAGCATGAATGGCAGATACCACCACCGATCGACACGCCAGCCGCGAATGCGGGCCAGGCCGTCGTAGATCAGGATGACAGCAAGCACTAAGCCAAGATTGACCAACAGCACCCAGAAGGGTTCGTTGACCAACTTGTTCACGAACAAAAATGAAATCGAACCGGCAATCGACACGAATGCCAGCGAAAGATAGCCGACCCCTTCAAGCCGATATGAGCGCCTGAAAGCCAGCGTCCCCAGCACCGCAGCCAGCATCAGGCTGATGATCAGTGTGTAGACAAGAATCGTATTCGGCTCGAGTATGGGTCGCACTCCTTCGAGTATTCCGTCCACTCCCCTTCCCGTCAGGACGATACCGGGTCTTGCTCACTCCCAGAGTACCGCAGCAAGTGCGCTTGGCTCAACGCAGGCCAAAATAAATATTCGCGGTCAAGAAACCTTGTTTGCTCCCGCAGTCGAAGCGTTTTCCGCTGAACCGGTAGCCATATAAACCCGGGTTCTCGACCTGCTGCGCAAGCGCGTCGGTCAGTTGGATTTCCCCGCCACTACCCGGGGGCAGGGTTTCCAGGCTCTTCATCACACTGGCATGCAGGATGTACCGGCCGACGACCGCAAAGCTGGAGGGTGCCTGCTCGACCGGGGGTTTTTCGATGATGCCCCGGACCTTCATCACGGTCCCCTGCGTGGACTCAGGATCAATGACGCCATATTTGCTGACATCCTGACGCGGCACCTGTTCAATAGCGACGATGCTGCCGCCAGTGCTTTCGGCGACCGGGAGCATCTGTTTGAGCACGCCTTCGGGGTGACCGTCGATCAGATCGTCGGGAAGCAGGACCGCAAAGTGCTCGTCATCGCCAATCATCGGTCTGGCACACAGAACCGCGTGCCCCAGGCCCAGCGGCGCGGGCTGTCGAACAAACAGCACCCGTACATGCGAAGGGACGATGTTCCGGACGGTCTCCAGCGCCTCAAGCTTGCCCTTGGCTTCGAGTTCGGCCTCCAGTTCCGGGGCGCGGTCGAAGTAGTCTTCAACAGCGCGCTTGGAACGCCCGGTCACGAAGATCAGCGTGTCGCAACCAGCCTCGACAGCTTCATCAACCGCGTACTGAATGATCGGCCGATCGACGATCGGCAGCATTTCCTTCGGAATCGATTTGGTTGCCGGCAAAAACCGTGTGCCCATGCCGGCCACAGGAAAGACCGCTTTCTTTAGTTTCATCGATGACATCACAGGAGGTTGGAACTCATAGATTATCTTATCCACCCTGGTCGGAAGTCAGAGCCCGACACAGGCTGCTGGCGGCTCAGTGAGGCGATTGGCGCCAAGCTTCAGGAACCCTGGCGCACGATCAAAACTACCATCTTGTGTGGGATCGGCCCCCGAAGGGTTTTGCTGACGTGCAGGAATCGGGGCGAACTGATCGGCGGAATCCACCTCCCCTTTTCCCAAAGCCTCACGCTCGGTACCATTAGCGCTACCTGCCTGCTCGGCACCGCCCGGTCTGGCCGGGCTTTGCATACGAACCGTCGCAGCAACCTTGACCGGCCAGCGTGGCCGCGCACGCCCTGACAGATCGGTGGCTTCATAGAAGGGACAAGTCCAGGCTCGGGAACTCGCAGCCAATCCAGGGTCGGCAGTCTGCAATTCGATGACATCGCGACGGGTAAAAAGACCCAGACGCGGCTGCTGCTGCGAGCTGACCCCGCACCCATTGACGCCTCGCATCACCCAGGCAGCAAAACGCCCGATCACCGGGACTGTCAGCGGCACACCGTATATAAATTCGATCTTCAGCAGATTCGCGTCAGAAAGAGTCTGGCCCGAAGCGGTGCCGATCGGCTCCGAGCCACGATATCGGATAACTCCCGAGACCGGTCTCAGTTGCCCACCACCAAGATTCAGGTTGTCATTGGGAATTTCCTTCACCCCGGGCAATGGATCGCCACGGGCATCACTCGCTGACACCCCCCAATCAAAAAAACTCTGGGTGGTCGGCGACAACTGTCGCCAAATGGCCCACCCCGCGACGATGCCACGGCGTAACTCTCGGCGTGCCTCAAGTAAATTCTGCTGATGATCCTCGGGACCGCTGGAACCGTAGAGCCAGGGAGCGAGTCCGTGTGCAAGTCCGCGCTCGATCGAATCAGGACTTGCGTGATTGACACTGCCCGAGCGGCCGCCCTGCTGAGCCGCATGCGAAATAGCTTGATGCCCATGAAAGACCAGTCCCCACTGCACGGCAGCCATACCCAGCAGCAGAACCAGCGGGGCGGCGAGCACGGTTTCAAGGGCAGCGACACCTTTTTGCAGCCCTCCACCAGCGCGGAGCATTGCTGAACCGACATCAACGCTTCTCATTCGGATCGACCATCGGAATACCCGCGATCCAGTTGGATCGACCTGCTCGTTCCTAATGGATTGGCGTTCAGTGGATGATCAATCTGCGAACGATGGGCAATCATCTGACCGAGCTGAACGGCGGATTGACCAGCCTGCTCACGGGCTGCTTTCGCGAGCTGAGCCCAGGCGATCGATGCCGCGTCGTCCGAGACAGCGCCAGACGCACCCGTACCGCTCGATAGGTTCTGGTCGGCCATTGCTGCTAGAGCATCAAACTCGGTGAGCGCTGATCGCGCCAGCTGCAGATTCACCGACGCCAGATTCAACAAGGCCTTGGCCCTGAGCCTGGGCGCGGGACTTGCCCCGCGGGCAGCTGCCGTGGCCGCCTTGCGGTAGGCGACTGCCGCGGGCAGCCAGGCCGATTTGCGTTGCTGAAGATTGCCGATCCGCAACCATGCAAACGCATCTTCCGGTTCGGCCTGCACCACTTTTCGATACAGAGGCAAAGCCCGGGAAAAGTCGCCAGCGCGGTAGGCGCGCTCAGCCTGTTCGATCAGAGTCCCAGCATCTCGCCGCTCATCCTTTGACAGCGTACTTTCACTGGCAAGCATTGCATGCGGTGTTCGAGCAGACTCGCCCGCACTCGCCGATAAACTGGTAGAGACCAATAGCGTAAACAGCCCCCACGCACAGATCTTGGCACGCCAGGAACAGCACCTGGAATTTGGACTGTGACACCGAATCGGCCTCCGGCAGACCGGCGAAGCGTTTGAAAGGTGTGAATACATACACGGATACATATTCAACTCCTGACTTGAAGCCAGGCACCGGGCTCCAGCCCTAGCCATGCAGCGCGGCCGGCCGGCAACTCAATCACACTTTGCGCCCCCAGGCAGACCTTGATGCGCCAGGCGGGCACTGCATGATCAACGAGCAGCACCCGTCCGGCACCGTCGACAAAAACGATATCAATCGGAAACCGCATCGCAAAGGTATGAACCGCATCACAGGGGGTAAGCAACAAGCCCGCTCCGAGCGGTGCTTCGCGGTAACCGAGCCATCCTCGAAGACGCGAGAGAAAACCGCTGGCACGTTGAACATCAAAGTGTGTCTGACGGCCTCGAACCACGAACCTGGTGAATCGATCTTCAGTTTTGAATGCAGGACTGGAAAACTCGAAATCTGAATTCAAGGCGATTCTCCTTGTTGGACTGAGCAACGGAAATGCATGCGCATGGTCAATAAAGTGTTGGAGGACTTGCGTCCAGGTCAGCGCAACCAACCCTCCTCGATCAGCCGACTCGCGACCGGGTAAAGCAGCATCGCGAAAGTGCACGGAAAAATGAACAGCAACAGAGGCGGAAGCATCTTGATAGGTGCCTGCATTGCGAGCTTCTCGGCCCGCGTGAAACGCTCGGTGCGTCGCTGCTCCGCCTGCGCACGCAGCACCGGACCCAACGAAGCGCCCTGCTTTTCGGCCACCAGCAAAGCGGCCACCAGGCTGCCAACCGCGGGAACGGCCAGACGCTCAGCCAATCCCCGTAATGCCTGTTCGCGAGTTCGCCCGGTCCGCAACTCGGAGAGCAATCGAGCGAACTCGTCACGCAGCGGTCCACGGGGCCCTTTTTCGACAGACTGAACCAATGCCGCGTTCAGGTTCAGGCCGGACTCAACTGCCAGCGTGATGACATCCAGATAAAACGGAAGCTCCCTGAGAATGGATCGCTTGCGGCTCTCAATGCGGTCACGCAACCAGGTGACCGGCAACGCCTGCACCAGTAACAGCGCCAGCACGAGAAGCCAGAACGGAGCCCAGCCGCGCGGACTCCAGGCAATCGCGGCAACCATGACGCCGAGCAAGCCCGCGAAGAGTCGGCCACAGATGAACTCTTCTGGACCTATAAGACGGTCGAGATCCGCTCTCTTGAGCTGTTCCTGCACAGAAAAACGCGCGCGAACGCTGAGCCAGGGACGAGTCACCAGGATGAGCATCGAGATCGGCAAGCGAAAGAGCCGCCAGAAAAGCGGGGTCCGCAACTCAGAGTGAGAATCAACCCGCGCTGCAGACTTCGCTTGCCAGATCAGCCGGCCAAACAGGATGACGAGCAGCATCGTCGAACATCCGAAAGCCGAGGCAATCAACAATGCGACGGACGATTGATGCACGGTTACCCCGCTCAGACGTCGATGCGCATCACCCGGCGCATAAAGTACAGCCCGAGCAGCTGCATGATTGCAATCACCACGCAGGTGGTCATTCCGTACCAGGTCGAAAACAACGTCGCCATTGCATCGGGTTCGATCAACGAAAGCAGGAACCCGCACAACACGGGCAACAGCCCCATGGCCCAACCCTGAAGTCGGCCCTGTGCAGTCAATGCGAGGATCTTTTCCTCGATGCCAATCTTGCGTCGCATGGAATCGGCAAGGGACTCCAGCGTTTCAGCTAGATTGCCGCCGGTTTCGCGACTGATCCGCAGAGCCGCGCACAGCAAGGCAGTCTCCTCCAGCGGCATTCGGCGCTCAAGCTGAGTCAGTACCTGCTCAAAGGGTGCCCCGAGGCGCTGCTCCCGAAGCATCAACTCGAGTTCCTGGCGCGCCGGCGCCTCGATTTCCGCCGCAGTCTGAGAAAGACTCTGGACCAGACTCATACCGGCGCGCAAACCACCCGCCGTAAGCATCAGCAAGTCCGAAAGCTGAGCCCGAAATCGAGTGCGACGTCGAACTCGGATCCAGGTAAGCATCACTTTAGGGATCACACCAGCCAGGACCGAGGCCAATAACGCAAGCAGTGCACTCCCGCTCGCCACCCAGAGGCCGATTGTCAAGATCGCTGCAAACGACAGATTCAGCGCGAACAGACGGACAGGGTCGAAAAACAGATGTGCCCGCTCCAGCTGATCCGAAACGCCATGAAAGAACCTCCGCCTGTAGGCCGGCAAAAGACGTTCGAACGCTCCGACCAGAAACACGACTGCCAGGAAAGCGGACACCCCGACCAGCGCCATCGGAAGAATCTCAGCGAACGAGGTCAGGATAGGAGGTAAAAAAACGTCACCAGCTCTCACGGCACTATCGAAAGATGCCCCCTCAAGACGATTAGCAGAGGTCGGTGAAAAATTGGAACCCATCATGAGCTCCTCCTTCACGCGGGTTCAGTGACACGCGACCAGTCCACCTGGATGCCGTCAGCGCGCAGATCCTCCAGGAACTGGGGAACCGCATCGCAACTTATGAATCGCCCTTTCTCCCATCGGAATAAGGACTGCATCTGAACTCGTCCGGCCTCGATACCAGTCACTTCAGAGATCTCAATAATTCGACGGCTGCCATCTTTGCCGCGTGCCTGCTGGACGATGACATGAACGGAAGCGGCAATCTGTTCACGAATGGCCTGGACCGGCAGATCCATGCCAGCCATCAACACCATGGTTTCAAGTCGCGCGATGACATCCCGGGGGCTGTTGGCATGGACCGTGGTTAGCGAGCCTTCATGGCCCGTATTCATCGCCTGCAGCATGTCGATTGCCTCACCGCCGCGGCATTCACCGACGACGATCCGATCAGGCCGCATTCGCAATGCGTTTCTGACGAGCTCCCTGATTCCAACGGCTCCCCGGCCTTCGGAGTTGGCGGGCCGCGCCTCCAGGCTCACAAGGTGCGGGTGACGCAAACGCAACTCAGCGGCATCCTCGATCGTGACAATTCGCTGGTCAGCGGGGATCAGATTCGAGAGAACGTTCAAGAGTGTTGTCTTACCCGATCCGGTTCCACCCGAGATCACTACATTGCGCCGGTAAGTGACACATAAGCCCAGGAAACGGAGCATCGCTGCTGAAACGCTGCCGGTCCTCTGCAGATCGTCGGGCTCAAGCACCTGACGATTGAAACGCCGAATCGTGACGACGCTGCCACGAACCGCGAGCGGCGGAATGATCGCATTGACCCGGGAGCCATCAGGCAGACGAGCGTCAACCATTGGTGAGCTCTCGTCGATGCGCCGGCCGACTGGAGCGACAATTCGATCGATCACTGCACGTACCGCACTTTCTCCGCTGAAGACCAGCGGACTTCTGAGCAAGCGCCCTCGACGCTCGACGAAGATTTCATCTGGACGATTGATCATGATCTCGCTCACTTCGGGATCCTTGAGCAAACGCTCCAGCGGCCCGAGACCGACAACCTCATCAAGCACCTCGGCCACCGTACGCTCGATATCGATGCCCTCAGGTCGATTCGAATCACGGGCGATAATCTCGCGCAAGATCGTGCCGACCTCGCTGCGCAGCTGATCGCTGGTCAGCTGCCTTACATCCTTGCGCCGCAGATCAATCGTCTGCAGCAGCCGCATGTGCACAAGCCGTCGCCAATCCATCTCGATGAAGGAGGCCAATGGTGGCTCAGCGGCCATTTGTTCTGACGCAAAGACGTCACAGCCCAAGCCATGGTCCAGGCGACAAGAGTCGGTTTCGATATTGCCTGCAGCATACCGAGCGGCACGACTTGAAACCTGATCTGAGCCCCCTGGACTCTGCGCCACAGAGCGCAACGATGTCGTTTCAAGCATCGGGACGCGATAGTGGGATTCGGCGACTGGCAATCCATCCTGTTTGCGTCCGGCGGGGGCAGTGGTGAGCCCGTAGTCAGTTGTTGAAGCCCTGATGGACTCCGGCACAAAGGGCCCCGATAGCACCTGGTGCATGACAGTCAGCGCGCGGATCCGATAACCGGAGATCACGATCTCGTCAGATTCATCTAAAGGGGCGTATTCGACAATTCGTTCGCCGTTGACCCATGTACCGCCGATGCTGCCCAAGTCGACCAGTTTGAAACCGGTCTCAAGTCTGTGAATTTCCGCATGCCAACGTGCCACTCGCCAGCTCGACAGCACGACTTCCGCACTTCGATGCCTCCCTAGCCTGCACGGAAAATCCTCAACCGCGACAGTTCTGGATGGCTCGCCATCGGCTTCAATAATCAGATTGAGCATCATGGTGTTTCCCCCGAAATGGATAGTTTTATTTCTGTTGCCTAATCGAGCATCAGGACGCGTTCTCGAGCTTTCTTCACTCGCTGCTGGACAAATGCGGGCTGCCTGTGCCGCTCGATTGATTCGCTAGTCGCAGTCAGACGCTGGTCAATTCGTGACGCACTGTTCGTTAAGGCAGGGGCGCCTTCCTCCTCGGCCCAATCACGCCAACCCGAAGAGGAAGACTCCCAAGGCACTGGAGCAGTCGGGGAACCCTCGGATTCGAGAGACTCCCTGCGCTCGCTCGCGCGTGATGTTTGCGGCACGCTAACGCCAGATTCCTTCTTTTCAGCTGACGTCTCGTCTGTGTTTGATGCCCTCGAAGACGGCGCTACAGCATCGGTCCGCTCCGCAGGGAGGGTGGAAGGTTCACTAGACCCGATGCCAGTTAAGCGCGGTAAGACAGTACCGCCTTGCTTCCAGCCCTCGCCAGGTTTAAGCGGGTCGACAAATCGTGGAGTAATAAAGACGACAAGTTCGCTTTGCCGGTCGCGGAAGGCCCGGGATCTAAACAAGGCACCAAGAATTGGAAGATCGCCCAGAGCTGGCACTCGGTCGATGCTCCGAGAAGAGTCGTCGGAAATCAGCCCGGCGATCACCAAGGTCTCGTGCTCACGCAGGTTGACCTCAGTTTCGGCACGCCGCTTGGTGATGCCAGGCACATCCTTGACGACAAGTTCGAAGTTGATTGCGGAGATTTCTGTGACGATCTTGGCTGCGATCACGCCGCTTTCGCTGGCCAAAGGCGCTACATCAAAGCGGATCCCATACTCCTTAAAGAGCACTGAGACAGTGCCCATTCCGCTTGAATATGGAATCGGCAGTTCGCCTCCGGCAAGGAACTTGGCATTACCGCCGCTTCGACACGACAGGCTGGGTTCAGCAAGGATGACCGCATCGCCGTTCTGAACCATTAGATCGACCATCGATGTGATCGAACTCGCAATACCCAGAGCACTAGCGAATGGACGAACCAGGTTGCGAGCCTCGATGCCCGGAACCCCGTCTGCTAACCCGCCAGGTCGTAATGCAGTGCTTCGATGGAGATCTCCGACGACAGTAAATGCAGGGCCGGTCATGCTTGAATTCCAGCGAATCCCGACCTGCTCCATGCGGTCACGACGAATCTCGAGCATGCGTACATCGAGCGCGATCATCCGCTCAAAGCCGACCCGACTGACCAGATTCATGACCTGCGGATAGCGTCTGGCGACTTCGGAGAGTCTGGCTGCCTGCTCTTCGGTGAGATTCGAGCCCTCTATAACGATCTTGTCGCCAACAGCCCTGGCACTCAGGTTAGATGCGGAACCGAGAACAGCGCGGATCTCAGAAAGCAATCGAGCTGCATCTGCCGCAATGACATTTACAACATACGCATGCTGACGCCCTTTCTGATCCCACAGATGCAAGGTGCTTTGCCCGGGTGCCTCGGGGATGACGAGCACCTGACCGTTGTCAAGCGCAGTAGCCTGTATCACTTTGCCACTGCCGATGACGATCCGTTTGACTTCACCAACACCGATCACCGTCGCCTGGCCGACATAGAGATCCAACGTGGTCGCGGTCGATGCCGGCAGCGTTGCGGATACTCCGACTGCGCTTGGAACAACGTTGGCGCTCTGGTCACTGCCTGGTGCAGCAGGGTCAACCTCCGATGGCGCACCTGCCTGTATAGAGCGTGCCCCTGACGCAAGCAGGAGCGGAATCAGCAGGCGGATCAGAAACCTTTTTTTCATATCTGTCTCCTTTTGGGTCACCGATCGATGCCGGGGCGAACGAGCATGGACCCGGTCGCAGCCTGCAAAACGGTCGTCGGAATTTTCGGGATCGGATGGCCAGCACTGGCGGCTGACGGCAAATCCGGACCGCTCCCGGACGAGCTGGTTTTTTCGGGCAACTGAGGGCCTGCAATAGATCGAGACCCGATGGTCGTTGCAACCCCTTTTTGTGGCGATGAACCAAGCTGGGACTGAGCGGTCAATGCAGATGCCCCTCCGATCGGCTTTGCGACAGACGAACGAGTCAGCAAGGGCCCTTGACCGCCAACGATGACCTCAGCTGTCTGCGGCCCGGGAAGCGGCAGGGGCGCAGGCGCAGGCGTGATTCCGAGCAATCCGTAAATATCCATCGACCGTGACTCGACGCGACCCCGATCACGCGGATTACGCAACATGGCAGTCAACTTGCCGATCCGTTGCGCGACGACCAGTTTTTGAGCTTGATTGGGATCAACCTCAACGGTGATCGCGGTAAAACCGCGGGCAGCGCTCTCATCCTGCCCGGGGCGCACCCGTCGACCGGTCGCAAGTACACGAAGATCCTGCATCAGTGGGCGGGTGACATCCTGCGCGAGCGGACCACCAGCTGCGGCTACGCCTGGCATCCGGATCGAGAGCAACAGATCAATCCGGTCCCCAGGCTGCAGCATCCCGGAGATTGAATTGACCTCATCGACCGTGACCGTGACGGCTCGGATACCGTCGCGTACCTTGGCTGAAAATGTCGAGACATCAACGCCCTCCAGAGCACCCGACAGCAGGGGTTCCCCAGCACGCATGGCCGTCGTCAGTCTCGCCCCTGCATACTGCTCGAAGCGCTCCGGCGTGATCGCCGTTGCCGACAGATAATCGACTGGTACCTGACGGGTTGCCATCGTGTCTGCCGAGGCGACATCGCCTCGACCCAGATCCCGCTTGGCCACCACAACCTGAGTCATTCGTTGCTTTGGCTTTAATCGATCCTTCTCAAGCGCCAGCTGCTGGCTGATGTATCCGCGGGTTCCGACCGCCGCGAGGATTCCAAACACAAGTGCGCACCCGAATAGCACTGCATTGCGATGGCGCGACGCAAAGACAAGCATTTTTTTCATGGCCGTGACATGGAGTAAGTGAAGGACTGGTAACGCTCGGCGAAGGCCCGGAACAGTTGCTCAAGCGGACTGTTCGGACCAATGGTCAACGCCATCGAAAGCAGGCCGACGACGACCAGATACTCGACTGCACTCTGACCGTTACAGCCAGCGCCAAACCGGTGTTTCCGGGCGGTTTTCATTGCTCCGACTCCGAGTAGTGAATGACGATCGCACTGCGTCCACCGCTGGGATGCACAGTGATTCCGAGCTGCCCGGTCATGGACCGATACAGCCGCGCGATTCGGGAGGACGACTGCTCAAGCGCGAGTGCTTCACGTTCAAACCCGTGACTGAGCACACGGGACTCCAGCGACTCCGCAACCCAGCGCGGGCTGCCCGGTGAGATCGCGACCAGCGTCCTGTTTGATTTGCCTTGGTCACGACTGTTCAGATTTCGCAGCACCCGCACATCAGCCGACAGCAGCACCGCAGGGTCGAATCCCTGCACCTTCGGCCGTCGCCATTGCTGCGGATCGCTCCAAAGGCTGAGCAAGGCTTCGCTGCCACCTTCCGGTCTACCGCGCAGCTGCATGGTCCGAAAATGCGTGGCGCGCTTGACGGCAAGAACCATCCAGGGCCCGCTGCGGGACTGCACTGGAGGCCCGACGCTCAAATCGCCAGACCATTGCTGTCGGATCCGCTCCATCGCGAGATTGGGTGGAATGCTCAGATGCAAGCGCACGATAGAGACCGGATAACCTTCGATTTCTCCGCGATCCAGAATGGACTCGACCCGGGCTGGGAACGGCAGCTCCGCGAGCACGCTGGTCATTGGATCCTGCGCATACACAGGCAACGACATGCCAAAAAGGTGGACCAGACTGATGACCAGAACCCGTCCAATCTGCAGGGCAGATTGCATGGCAGATCGATTGTCTGAATCGCGGCAAAAGTCAGCGCGCAACGCGTCAGTTGTCGATGAAGTGCTGACCGATCTGGTCACGGCCGCGTTCACAAGCCTCCTCCGTCAAGGACGTCGCTTCGAGAGCCGTCGCGCGGGCCAAGCCAATAATCAGGAACCGACACACCGGTGGACCGGCGATCTGCCGGCACGAGATCGACATCGGCCTGGTGGTAAGTGAACTCGTCACCGGTTGGCTCCAGACCGATCATGTTCATCAGGCTGATGAATCCGCGGACCGGAAGATATCGGGCATCGAGCGTTGATTCGTAAGCGGTAAGAATCTGCTTGCCCAGATTGACCCGGCTCTCGACGCTGCGCTCCGAATCTGCACGCGGGCCCGAAGCATTCCAGGCATCAGTGAGAATTGCGGTGTGCGCCCTGATCTTGAGTGGAATGGAATCGAGCTGGGTCAGAAAGCTCGTTGACTGCCGGTTTCTCGAGAGGGCGATCTGCACCTTGGCATCGACAAGACCTTCCTCGATGCGCAACCCGAAGCGCCCAGGCCCAGCCCGGTCGGCCAGTAGCGCTGCCGCATCGCTGACCAGCCCCCCGGCCCGCGACTGCGCCAGTGACGCCCCGGCATCGAAGCGTTCGCGATCAATGCGGATCCCGACATCGGAGAACCGTTCAAGCAATGGACGATTGCCGCGATCAACCCAGAGCGCATTACGCTGTCCGGCTTCCGGATCATCGCCAAGTCGCTCGGAGCTCAGGACTTGTGTATCAACACGACTGAAGCTGCGCCGACGCAGCTCGTCAGCCAAGGTCGCCTGCCCGGCTTCGCTTGCACAATCCTTGACACGGACCGTGCATTCGAAGGCCAGCAAGCGCGAGGCTGCGATCCCCGCCTGCCGAACGGACTGAACCTTGCCCAACCAGATCACCAGCAGCACAAGTGGCACAAGGGCGATGGCACCAACCAGTGTTTCGATCAACGCCTGGCCTCGGCATGAGCGCAGACGCGAGCAACTCAGGGTGCGATCAGCGAACATAACCATCTGCCAAGGCGCGTTGCGCTTGTGTGGGTTCGGCGAGCCGTACCTGCCAATAGGGGCTGTATAGACTCGCGTATTCAACGTGCGACTGCGCTGCGCCTGGGCGCCGGAAATAAATCTCGGCTGCGCTGACCGACCAAAGTCGGCGCGCCGCAAAATTCTCGGACATACGCAACCTGCCGACCCCGACGTTCAGCGTATTGGCGGTCTTTGCATCGCCCCCCTCTGCGCGGGCCAGCACGGCGACACGACTGACCGGAAATCGCGTGTTGGCCAGCGTGTCGTAATTCAGTTCGCGGACCGAGGCGATGCCGCTGAATGCAGAGAACCCAGCATCGGTTTGCCCTGAAACCTGCGACTCAGCCAGTGACGTAGCCATTGGGTTAGCGCGCACATTGCCCGGATAAGCCTGCAATCCGGGGTCCGCGCCCCAGATCTCACCGCTTTCCCAGTCAAACCCGGCTTCCTGCTCAGCCTCAGCCGCGCCCCACCCGAGCGGCAGTGACTCAAGTTGCCGGCAACCCCTGAAGATCCCG
>JAURMJ010000310.1 GCA_030830765.1 Quisquiliibacterium sp. | reverse complement strand
TGCCCTCGGATGCAGAGGCCTCGATCCTTGCAGCGACCCCGCGGGCCTCATCGGCCAACATATGCTGCGCTCGTAATTCACGACCAAGGTGCTCAAGTTCGTGCTGCCGGGCCAGGATGCCCTCCTGCTCGGAATCGGTTGCGTACATCTGCACCGACATGACCGACACCACATGACCGCCCCGGGTAATGAAGCGCGCACCGGGCTCAAGTTCTGCACGCCGCGAGACCGCAGTGGTCAGATCATCAGCCACGTAATATCCACTCAGCCAATCGGCCAGCAGCGCGTGCAGGCCTGCCTCGCTGGCACGAACCACTTCGAGGAGCGGTCGCAATTGCGAAGATGCACTCGGCATGCCCCCCGGACGGGCACTATAGAAAGCCACTTTGGATGGCGGCGCATCGCTCTGCACCAGTCCTGCGACATGCTCCAGCTGGCCGACCTCCATGGCTTCGACTCGCTCGCGCAGCACTGCTTCGATCGCAGTTTCCCAACCATCCTCGATGCGCAGCCGCTGCCAGAGCCGGCCCAATGAATTCAGACCATGTTTTTCCAGCCAAGGGGTAATCCGGCCTTGGCTCTGAGCGCGCTCCTGAAGCTGACGCAATGCCAGCATGCGCGCCTCAATCTGGGCAAGCTTCGCATCTGCTTCCCGCAGACGCTGCTGAGCCGGTCCGCGGGCTTCATCGGCCTCGCGCCACGTCGATTCGGCCAGTTCCTGGGCCTGTGCCCGCTGTTGCTCCTGCTCTTCGGCTCGCCCCAGTGACTGACGCATCGTCTCGAGCTCATGCTGCTCCGGTGCCCGCAACTGTCCGCCCTCGGCCGTCAGTCGCTCGCTTCGACGCTGAGCATTCTCCAGGGCCTGGGCTGCAGCACGCTCACGCGTGGCGGACAGTTCAATCGCCTGTCGCGTTGCCAGTGCGGCCGAACGGGCTTCCTCCTGGGCGGCACGCGCATCGCGAAGCGCACCGTCAAGTTCAGGAAGCGTCTCGGACAACCCGAGAACACGCTGTGACAGCTCTTCCGCGCGAACCAGAGCAGCTTCCAGCTGTGTGCCGGCAAGCTCGCCATCGATGCGCGCCTGTTCACGATCAGCCTGCGCACGACTGATCTGCTCATCAAGTGCCGCGATCCGCTCGCCAAGTTGACCTTGCGAATCGATCACGAAGCGAATTTCGGATTCAAGCCTCGTGACCTGGGAATTGGCATCGTAAAAACGCCCTTGGGCCGCATGAACTTCGTCACCCGCAGCATAGTGGGCCGCGCGTAGCTGCTCGATGCTTGCCTCGAGCGCCCGTTGCTCAGCGAGTTTGGCTTCCAATGCATTGACGGCCGCGGCAGCCTGTTCTGCGAGCTTGCTCTGCTCGGCAAGCGCGTCATCGCGCCGGACAAGCCAGAGCAACTGCTGCTTGGCATCTCGTTCGGATTCAAAGTGTCGATATTGCTGCGCTATTTCGGCCTGACGCTCGAGCTTTTCAATCTGACTGGAAAGCTCACGGAGGATGTCTTCTACGCGCGTCAGGTTCTCGCGGGTATCAGACAGACGGTTCTCAGTTTCGCGTCGCCGCTCCTTGTAACGCGAAACACCAGCCGCCTCCTCCAGGAAAATCCGCAGATCCTCGGGCCGTGACTCGATGATCCTGGAGATCATGCCCTGACCGATGATCGCGTAGGCACGGGGTCCTAAGCCCGTACCGAGAAAGATGTCGTGAACATCCTTGCGCCGCACAGCCTGGTTGTTGATGAAGTAAGTGGACTGACCATCCCGGGTCAGCAGACGCTTGACCGAGAGTTCCGCGAAAGTGCCCCAGGAACCGCCGATCCGTCCCTGCGAGTTATCAAAAACGAGTTCGACGGACGCACGCGACGCCGGCTTGCGTTCAGAGGATCCGCTGAAAATGACGTCCTGCATCGATTCGCCACGCAGCTCGGACGCCTTGGACTCGCCCAGCACCCAGCGCACGGCGTCCATGATGT
Organism: Quisquiliibacterium sp.; assembly: GCA_030830765.1. Classification (GTDB taxonomy): domain Bacteria; phylum Pseudomonadota; class Gammaproteobacteria; order Burkholderiales; family Burkholderiaceae_E; genus Quisquiliibacterium. The sequence continues at coordinate 1,792 of JAURMJ010000310.1, read as the reverse complement.
TGGACTTGCCGCATCCATTGGGACCGACGACGCCGACCAACTGACCCGGAACCTCCAATGAGGTCGGGTCAACAAAGGATTTGAAACCGGCGAGTTTTAACTGTTTAAGTCGCACCTGTGGCCGCTCCCGGGATTCGATGCGATCTGCCGATCCGGCTGGCTTGAACGAGAAAGGGGTCTGGTGCGCACAAGACAACGCCCCAAGCCCCGGACGCCCTTATAATATCACCCGGTCCAGCCCCCCGAGACGAACGCCAAGCGGTGTTCGCGCGGGGCCCGATGAACGTCACAGCGCCCCGGCCAGTTCCGGCCAGATCTCGTCCAAAATGCCCACTCAGCCAAGCAAGTCCCTCGACAGCTTCCCGAACCCGAATCCCGGTCGGGATTACCTGATCCACATCGAGGTACCCGAGTTCACCTGCCTTTGCCCGCTGACCGGTCAGCCGGATTTCGCAACCTTTACCTTCGACTACACCCCCGACAAGAAAAATGTCGAACTCAAAAGCCTGAAGATGTACATGTGGTCGTACCGTGACGAAGGTGCTTTCCATGAGGCCGTTACAAACCGAATTCTTGACGACCTGGTGGCCAGTCTGAAACCCCGTTTCATGCGAATCACAGCAAAATGGTATGTGCGCGGCGGTATCTTCACTACCGTCGTTGCAGAGCACCGCAAGAAAGGCTGGAAGCAGCAAGCACGGGTCGACGTCGGGCAATTCGAGAGCCAGTCAAATACCCGGGGCTGACGCAGTCATCCCGGGTTCGCATAAAATCCATTAATAATCATATATATACGGGGTTTTTTTGAACCCACTTCTGAAGAGACTTCAGCCTTACCCGTTTGAGCGCCTGCGGGCTTTGCTGACCGGAGTTACGGCCAATCCGCAACTCGAGCCACTGAACCTGTCAATCGGTGAACCCAAGCACCCGACACCGTCACTGATCACCGAGACGCTGCAACGCAATATGAGCGGTCTTTCGGTCTACCCGGCAACCGCCGGCACCCCGGCGCTTCGTGGAGCGATCGCCCGGTGGATCGTTTCGCGATACGGGCTCAAAAGCCTCGATCCGATGACCCAGGTGCTACCGATCAACGGCTCGCGAGAGGCCTTGTTCTCATTTGCACAGACTGTGCTGGAGGCAGGCAGCGACAGTCTTGTCGTTTGTCCAAACCCGTTTTATCAGATCTACGAAGGGGCGGCGCTGCTTGGCGGTGCAACCCCCTACTTTGTCGAACAGTCGGCAGCTCACGGATTCCGATGTGACTGGCAAAGCGTTCCTGCGGCTGTCTGGACCCGGACCCAACTTCTTTACGTCTGCTCACCAGCAAATCCTTCAGGCAAGGTGATGGACCTTGAGGAATGGAAACTGCTGTTCGAACTATCGGATCGATACGGATTCGTCATCGCGTCCGATGAATGCTATTCCGAGATCTACCTGGATGAATCCAAGCCTCCGCTCGGCTCCTTGCAGGCGGCACAGCTGCTGGGGCGTGACGATTACCCGCGTCTGATGGCGTTCACCAGCCTGTCCAAACGTTCGAATGCGCCGGGCCTGCGTTCCGGGTTTGTCGCGGGCGATGCCGACCTGATCCGCTCCTTCCTGCTCTATCGCACCTACCACGGCAGCGCGATGAGCCTGACGGTCCAAGTGGCATCGACTGCCGCATGGCAGGACGAGTCCCACGTCCAGGAAAACCGCGCCCGCTACCGGCATAAGTTTCAGACGTTGGCTCCAGTCCTCTACGATGTGCTGCAGACTCGGATTCCGGAAGCCGGGTTCTACTTCTGGG
>JAURMJ010000036.1 GCA_030830765.1 Quisquiliibacterium sp. | reverse complement strand
TGGAACGAGCGCCAGCGCCTGCAGGAGGAGAAAAGCGCCCTTGGTTTCTTCCTCTCAGGGCACTTGTTCCATGGTTTCGAGACCGAGGTTCGACGCTTCGCAAGAACGCGTCTTGTTGATCTGCAGCCGGTTCAAGGCCTGCAATGGATCGCCGGCATCGTCGCCTCGCAGCGTACGCAGATGACGCGTCGCGGCAAGATGAACATCGTGCTGCTTGACGACGCCACGGCAGCCTGTGAAGTGTCGGTGTTCAATGAGGTGTTCGAGAAATATCGTCCGCTGATCCGGGATGATGAATTGCTGGTCATTCAGGCCAAGGTCAGTCGCGATGATTACAGTGGCGGGTATCGGATCAGCGCTGAGCGCATTCTTGACATGACCGCTGCCCGTCAGGAATTCGGCAAGCGGCTGCGCATCCAGTTGAACGGTATCGCCGAGGCCTCGCTGCTCCGCAAGGCAATCGAACCGTTTGTCGCTGAGGGGGAGCCTCAGGCGCCAGCCCTGCCGGTGATTGTCGAGTATGGCAATTCAGATGCCCGGTGCGCAGTCGAGCTCGGCCAGGATTGGCGCGTGCGGCCACAGGAAGATCTGTTGGTCGAGGTTCGTCATCTGCTGCATCCGCAGTCGGTGGTGGTTGAGTACTAAGGAGGTGTTCAACAGCCCGCAGTCCTGTCAAACCTGTCTGAATGAAGTGAGTTGAACAATGAACAAAAGTTCGTGAAATGCACAATCTTCAGTATTCGCAACGGGCTGCACACTGTCCCTCGGGTCAATTCAGGGCACCTTCATTCTGTTGTTCTCATCACACTTGTTGCGGTCCAAGGAGGACCGGGCAGCGAAAATCCGGCGCGACGCGTCCGGCTGCCAGGACCTTCTTTACCGCCAAATCCTCGGCTACACACGACGAGCCGATAAGCGCTCTGGTAGCCTTGGCCGCCCAGGATATCGGTCGATGTCCAGTGCGATCCAGTATTGTCCCGCATGATCCAGTGGCGCGACATGATTCCGGACAATCTTGACCATTAACATTGATTCGAATGAGTGAGTCTATAAAAACATTTCGGCGCCTTGCCAATATTACGAAACCCTTCGCGGGAGGCTATGTCGTCGCGACGATTGCACTTATTGTCGCGGCTGCCACAGAGCCTGCATTTCCTGCGTTAATGAAATATATTCTCGACGAAGGTTTTGAAAAATCTGCTGATTTCCCGATCTGGGCGGTGTCCGGGGCAATCGTCGGGATTTTTCTTGTTCGCGGGATCGCGACTTTCAGTAGCCAATATGCATTGTCCTGGGTCGCACAGAAGTCGCTGGTCGAGTTACGATCCAGGATGTTTGAAAAGTTATTAAAACTGCCTGCTGCCAATTTTGAAAAGGAGGCAGCTGGCGTTTTGATCTCAAGGCTGGTATTTGAAGTACACAATGTTCTTGAATCAATAAGCTCTGTCCTGACGACAGCAGTGCGGGACACCTTTGTCATCATCGGCCTGATGAGCTGGCTTTTTTGGTTGAACTGGAAGTTGACCTTGGTCGCATTAGTCTTGATTGCCTCCCTTGCTGTCGCGCTGTCGCTTTTCGGAAAGCGAATGAGACGATTAAGTCGTAAAAGCCTGGAGACGACTGCAGAGCTGACGCAAGTGGTTGAAGAGGCCGTTCATGGCTATAAGGTGATCAAGATATTCGGGGCATTCCAACGGGAGCAGTCTAAGTTTCGATCAACTATAGAAAGACTCCGTGGGTTTTTTATGCGCATGACGATTGCTTCAGCGGTAACCACACCAATCACGCAATTGATGTCTGCGGTGGCGGTTGCGATTGTTGTAAATATTGCTCTGTATGAATCTCGTTCCGGTGAAATCACGGTTGGAGGATTTGCGTCGTTTATTACGGCAATGCTGATGTTGATGGCGCCGATGAAGCGATTTGCGGATATAACCGCACCCTTTCATCGTGGCCTTGCTGCGGCAGAAAAGGTATTTGAGCTCTTAGACCGTGAAATTGAAGCCAACCAGGGCGTCGTTGAGGTTGAAAGAGTAAAAGGTGAAATTCGTTTTGAGAATGTTTTCTTCCGCTACCCAAGTAATGATACGGACGCACTTTCAGGGATAAGCCTGTCGATACAACCCGGTGAGATGATTGCCATTGTCGGGGAATCAGGTGGTGGAAAAACTACGCTGCTGAACTTGCTTCCGAGGTTTATTTCCCCAACTTCCGGAAGAATCTTGTTGGATGGTATTCCGATTTCGGAGTTGACCCTGGAAAGTCTCCGCTCACAGATGAGTCTTGTGAGCCAAGAGATCGTCTTATTCAATGAGACCGTTCGTGCGAATGTTGCGTACGGCGCAAGAAAGGAAGTCAGCGACGAAGAAATTAATCAGGCGTTGGACGCTGCCGCCATTGGTGATTTCGTTCGGAGCCTTCCAAGCGGCATCGATACGTCGGTTGGCGAGCGTGGCGGTACGTTGTCTGGTGGGCAGCGCCAACGACTTGCGCTTGCGCGAGCGATTCTCTCTGGTAGACCGATCCTCCTGCTCGACGAGGCCACGTCCGCATTGGATACTGAGACGGAACGGAAAGTGCAGCTCGCATTGGCCGCGACGATACGCGGTAAGACAACGATTGTGATTGCTCATCGGCTGTCGACGATCCGAGAAGCAGACAAGATCATCGTGCTCGAACAAGGTCGTATCGTCGCCTTTGGTACCCATCAAACACTGATCGAAGAGTCAAAAGAATATGCGAAGCTCTACAACGCAGCGATGCACTCTGCAAAAAATTAAGCGAAGCAGGGAGAGGCGAGGTTTCTTGATCCCTTGTGACCATGGTTCGCTTACCTGACGATTGATGGTTTATAAAATTTTGTAAACTTTACGTAAATCTCTCGTTTATTAAGGTAATCAGAATCAGTGAATGTCATCGGATTGTTCCAAAAGAAACGTTGGCTAAGATAATCGGATCGCTGGCTGTAGATAATTTGAGGATGGAATGAAGATCAGCGGATTTACCTTTTTAAGAAACGCGGAGATCCTCTGTTATCCGTATTTGGAATCTATTAAATCGATTCTTCCGCTTGTTGATGAAATGGTCGTAAATATCGGCGATTCGATCGACAATACGCTTCAGCAAGTCGAGTCGATCGGTTCCGATAAAATAAGAATCATCCAGAGCCGTTGGAATACAGAGATGGCGCAAAATGGGTTTGTCTATGCGCAACAGAAAATGATCGCGCAATATAACTGCACGGGTGATTGGGCCTTTTATCTCGAGGGTGATGAGGTTCTGCATGAAGAAGATATTCCAAGAATAAAAAAAATAATGACGGACAGACTGGATGATCGAAGAGTCGAGGCGCTTGCATTCAACTACAAGCATTTTTATGGGCTGCCCTCTCAATTGGCTGTCAGTCCGGCCTGGTATCGACGGGAGGTCAGGGTCATAAGGAATACGATTCGTTCTTACGCGCCTGATGGACTCTACTGGCTTGTGATGAACAAACACCGAAAGGGTCGCTACCCAACTGCCATCATGGCCGATGCCAGTATTTATCACTATGGGCATGTGCGAAATATAGAATCAATGTCGAAGAAATTGGAAATGGTTTCACAGTTCTGGGGGAAGAAGGGAATAAGTTTCAGCGGGTATGGCGATATCGATCCGCAGGCTCTAGCCCCTTTCAAAGGGACCCATCCGCAAGTCATGGAATCATGGTTAAGAACGTCTGCGGAGAGCAACTTCACGCTGAACACTCAGCACCTCTTGACCCCGCGAGAACGTAAACATCGACTTGCAATGCGGGCTGAGCGTCTGTTGGGGATTGATCTCTCTAAGAAGCATTTTAAATTAATATAAATGAGTATGTGTTGGACAGGATAAATATTTCTCGTGAGATTGTTTCGAGCGACTCGAGTCATCGTTGCGTACTCGCGCGAGAATAGCCCTGACC
>JAURMJ010000309.1 GCA_030830765.1 Quisquiliibacterium sp. | reverse complement strand
GACGATTCGTCTCGAGCAATTGTCGATCCGCTTCGGCAAGAGAGAGTCGTGCAGTTGCCTGACCTGCATTGAGACTATCCGCCGCGGCTGCATCGTAGACTTTGGCAATAATCCCGAGCAGGATCACACAGCTCAACATCCTCCCAATGATCCGGAGCGAATAGACCTGTCCAATTGAATAGGTAGCGGTTCGCAAAAAGGGTGCGCGGAGCATACAGACAATTTTTTAAATAAAGAGTGTGTCAAAACTGATTTGCGCTGGGATCGCCTCGAATGGATGGCATCGCATTCCACGCGCTGATCACGCCCAATATCGAAGCGAAGGAATGTGCAATAGCGGAACCGTTGCGTATGGGCCGATAGCTCGCAAACGGCATTATCAGGAATGGAGCTTGCCGAACCCTTACAGGATTTACCGTACGTTGCTAGCCAGTATTTGCGGAAGTTGAAGCTTGCGCCGCCACTTCTCGCAAGCTGGATCAATCCGCGTTCAGCTGTGGCCGTTGAATGCTCAAATCAGTCCCTCAAAGGGAAGGCAGTCGACCTTATCGCCAGCGCTGATCGATTCCTGATCGTGGTGCAGGACAACAATGCAATTGGCTTCCGACATTGAGCGAAGCACGCCGGATCCTTGCCCCCCAGTCAATGCGACCTGCATCGTGCCATCAGAGCCCAGTGACAGGATTCCCCGTTGATACTCCGTTCGGCCAGGCCTCTTGCGAATGGGCACCGAACTGGTGGCCCGCAGATAAGGCAGACTGCTGCGTGTGGCCCCCATCATGCGGAGCAGGGCATCACGGACAAAGAAGTAAAAGGTGATCATGACGGCAACTGGATTGCCTGGCAATCCAAAATAGCAGGCGTGGCCGACTCGGCCGAAGGCCATCGGCCGACCTGGACGCATGCCGATGGTCCAGAACGCGACATCACCTAGCCTGCCCATCACCTCGCGCGTGAAGTCAGCCTCGCCAACCGATACACCACCTGATGAGATGATTGCATCGGCATTTGCACCAGCGATCCGCATAGCATCTTCCAAGGCCTCGCGCCGATCCGGAATGACGCCCATGTCGATCAGTTCGACGCCGAGCCTGCGCAGCATGCCGTGCAGCGTGTACCGGTTGCTGTCATAGATCTGCCCGGGTTCCAGAGTCTCTCCGATCGATCGAAGTTCATCACCCGTCGAGAAGAACGCAATGCGAAGACGGCGGCGCACTGGAACTTCCGCAATTCCCAGCGAGGCAATCAGCCCGAGGTCTGCGGGAGTGATTCGCTTGCCGGCTTTGATCGCGGGTTTGCCCCGGGTCAGGTCTTCGCCACGCAGCCGACGATTCTGGCCGAGTTGCTGACCTGGCGGGATGCAGACCAGTGCGTCCTGAACAGTGGTGATTTCCTGGACGACAACCGTATCAGCGCCGTGAGGCATCACGGCGCCGGTCATGATGCGTACAGCGCATTCGGCCGGCAATTCGATCTCGAGCGGCTTGCCCGCGGTTGCTGTTCCGATGACTTTCAACTGAGTTTGTGCATCCGGGGTCAGGTCGGCGGCACGCACGGCATAGCCATCCATGGCTGAGTTGTCATGGGCAGGTACATCAATACTCGAGATCAGGTCGCGGGCAAGGATCCGATCGAGTGCATCCCGGATTGCAACCATTTCAATTGCCTGAACCGGTTGAACGAATTGTTCGATGACCTGTTGCGCGTCGCTCACCCGAAGTGCATTCGGGTCATAGTCGGACAGGCAGTTGATTACCTCGGCGAGTGATTGTTGCGCAGTGATTGTCATTCGAATTGTCTGAGCTCTTGCGGGGTATTGATGTTGCGAAAAGCGTCATCGTCCTCAAAGTCAACGGTCGCAACCTGCAGGGCTGCGTACCAGGCGTCAATTTTGCGTCGGCCTGTGGCGAGGAAGGCTTCAAGGCTGTCTCGCACCTGCATATCAAGCAACATGAAGACCGGGTAGGCCTGGGCACCGCTGTAGGCCACTGCAAGCTGGGCCTCTTGGGAGATCAGTTCCGAGGCAAGTCTTTCAACCAGATCGAGAGGAAGGAACGGTGAATCGCAGGGCACCGTCGCCAGATAAGGGGTCGTGGTCCGAATCATGCCGGCATGCAGACCGGCCAGAGGACCCGCATAGCCCTCGATTGCATCGGCTATCACTGGCGCGCCAAAGTGCTCATATTGCTGCTGGTTCCGATTGGCATTGATCAGTAAGGGGCCGACCTGAGGTTTTAGACGCTCAATCACATGGGCCGCCATCGGCTTGCCGCGGAATGGCTGCAAGCCTTTGTCCAGGCCGAGGCCATCGTCACTCATTCGACGCCCGAGGCCACCAGCGAGCACCAGGCCGGTGATCTTCTGGCGCTCGATGGCGGTTTTTGCATCGGATCCGGGCATTGGGGGGAGGGGGTCGTTCACTGATCCTGACATCGGCATCGGGTCGATCAGACCAAGGCAGTCCGGGGCAGGCAAACAAAGCGCTGCTTGCCGCTGAACAGCAGATAGTGTTTGCCCTGGCAACGACCAATCATTGTGATACCTATCCGGCTCGCAAGCTGGTAGCCCATGTGCGTCAGCCCTGAACGTGACATCAGAAAAGGGATTCCCATCTGGGCACACTTGATGACCATTTCGCTGGTCAAGCGCCCGGTTGTGTAGAAGATCTTGTCTGCTCCCTCAACCTGATTCAGCCACATCCAGCCAGCGATTGCGTCGACCGCGTTGTGTCGCCCCACGTCCTCCACAAACTTCAGAATTTCACCGCGATCATGCCCCGCGTTGGAACACAGCGCACAGCCATGAACTGCTCCAGCAACCTTGTAGATGGATTCATGCTTCCGGACTCGGTCCATGACCTCGTAAAGCACGGATTCAGGCAATTGCGCATCTTCCGGCAGCTTGATTGAGTCGATCTGCTCCATCAGATCGCCAAAGACGGTGCCCTGGCCGCATCCGGTTGTCACTGTGCGACGCCCCATCTTCAGTTCAAGCTCGCGTTGTCGGTCCTGATGCGTCCAGATCGTGCTGCCGGTCTGCTCAAGCTGCCGTGACGTGACTGCGACCGATTCGACCTCCCAGTCAACCATCACCTGCGCAATTTCCTGCGCGGTGTTCAGGATCCGCTGATTGCGCAGATAGCCAATCGCCAGTTCCTCAGGGGCTGCGCCAAGCGTCATCAACGTGACCAGTTCGCGTTTGTCCAGGTAGACGGTCAGCGGATGCTCGCCTGCGATTTCGGTTGGTAGCGTCTCGCCGCGTTCATTGACGGCCTCGACCGTATAAGTCACTGGTCGGCCGGCGTTCGAGACCTTGATCGTGGCGGTCATGGAAAGTCCGCGGGGTTGATCGCTTGCGTGCCGCGATTCATGCCAGTCAACCGCCGATGTACGACATTTCGATCTTGCGCAATCCGCTCGTCTGGCTTGAACGGATTTCCGAGTAACGATCCTCGCGTCGATTCCACAGATCACCCACTGCCGCCGAAATCTGCGCATCGGAATGTCCGCCGCGCAGCAGACTCCTCAGATCATGACCTTCGGTGGCAAACAGGCAGGTGTAGATGCGCCCTTCAGTTGACAGTCTGGCCCGGGTGCACTCGTGGCAGAAGGGCTGGCTGACCGACGAAATCACACCAATTTCGCCTGACCCATCCGTGTAACGCCAGCGCGCCGCGACTTCGCCCGGATAGTTGGCGTCGATGGGCTCAAGAGGGTAATGCCCGGAGATTTGGCTCACGACCTCAGCGCTCGGGACAACATCATCCATCCGCCAACCGTTTGAAGCGCCGACATCCATGAATTCGATGAAGCGCACGATATGCCCCGTGCCACGGAAATACTGCGCCATTGGCACAATCTGGTGATCGTTGACGCCTTTCTTAACCACCATGTTGACCTTGATCGGAGTCAGACCAACACGGTCCGCAGCCTCAATTCCGGCCAGCACGTTGGCCACCGGGAAATCCACATCGTTCATTGCTCGAAAGGTCTGGTCATCGACTGCATCCAAGCTGACTGTCACGCGGGCAAGGCCGGCATCACGCAGCGATTGCGCCTT
>JAURMJ010000308.1 GCA_030830765.1 Quisquiliibacterium sp. | reverse complement strand
GTACTGGAGATCGGTTCTGCGCCATTGGCTGCGAGCCGTTCGTTGACCATGGCGGTTGCGATGGTCTTGCGAACTGCTGCATTCAGTCTGGTGATGATTTCCGGAGGTGTTTTTGCCGGCGCGAACAGCCCGTACCAGTTTTCCGAGTCGACGCCCGGCAGACCTTGTTCGTTCAAGGTTTTGACGTCGGGCAGCAGCGGGTGTCGTTTGTCCGCTGCGATGCCGATCGCTTTGAGACGGCCGGAACGGACATGACTGATCAGGCCCGGGACATCACCGAAGAATGCGTCAACCTGTTGGCCGAGAAGATCAGTAATCGCCGGGGCTGCCCCTTTATACGGGACGTGCAGCAACGGCGCCTTTCCGGTATCGGCCAGTTGCTCAAGTGCGAAATGCGGAATGCTGCCAATCCCGGTTGAAGCAAAAGGCGTTGGTGCTTTGCGTGTTTTGGCGGCGGCAATGAATTCCGCCGCACTGTTGGCCGGGTTGGCTGGATTGACGACCATCAGCTCGACGTTGTTGACGACCAATGAAATCGGCGCAAAGTCGGCTTTCATGTCGTAGGGGAGCTTGTTGTAGAGCGACGGGTTGATTGCAGCAGCTCCAACGCTGGTAAGCCAGAGTGTGCTGCCATCCGGCGCTGAACGCGCAACAGCCTCTGCGCCGATGGCTCCGTTGGCGCCCGCCTTGTTTTCAACGATGACCCGGCGTCCAAGTTCTTTGCCCAACTGCTCGGCGATCGTTCGGGCCACAAAGTCAACAGGACCGCCAGGCGGGAAGGAGACGATGATTCGAGTCGTGCTCTGTTGGGCGAAGGCCGGAGCCGCCGAGATGCACAAGGCCAGCGCAATCGCGCAGCTTAGTTTTTTAAACACGAGATTCTCCGGGGCTTGAGCCAACCGATCTTCAGTGACAGGCCGTCAATCGCAAGCGTCAAATTCTGCGTGAAGAATCACCGACGAGGAATCATTCAGAAGGTATAGCAGCTATGCAGTATGGATAGAGGATATGCATTAAAAGAATAGCTGCATAGAAAGAAAATTGAATCTTGCAAATCATGCACCGTGGTTGCATTCTCCGGGCTTCCCGTTTCGCTGGACCTTGTTAAGCAGGATTCGTTTGTGGAACTTCGACAATTGGCAAATTTCATTCAGGTCGTGGAGACCGGTAGCTTCGTGCGGGCAGCTGCGCTGACCAATCTGTCGCAGCCCACGCTCAGTCGTGAAATTGCCAGCCTGGAAGAGGAATTTGGCGAACGCCTTCTGATTCGGACCGGTCGCGGCGTGCTGCCGACAGAAGCAGGACTGGCACTGGTCGCGCATGCGCGTGCGATGCTCGAGCTTGCCGATCGGACTCGGGAGGCCATGTATGAACTGCATGCCTCTCCAAGGGGGAAGCTGACCATCGGATTGCCGCCGTCGATTGCGCGCGACCTCGCCAGCCCTCTGGTGATCCGTTTTATCGAGCTCTTCCCTGAGGCCACGCTGTCGATTGTGGAAGGCCTGACGGTTAATCTGCGCGAGTGGCTGATTGCTGGGCGCATCGATGTCGCCTTGCTGTTCGATCCGCCGGCATCACCGCAACTTGACTACCAGGTCTTGAAGCACGAAGACCTTGTGATGATTATTCCTTCGTCCTACTCCGATGTCCCTGCCAGCATTGGGATTCGTGATCTTCAGAAGTTTCCGTTGCTGTTGCCGGCCCCCTCGAACGCAATTCGTGACCTTGTCGATGCCTCCACGCGGGCAATCGGGGTCCGACTGGTGCCGATTGCCGAGGTCAATGGCGCGTCCATCCTGAAGAGCCTGGTGGAAGGCGGGACTGGTTGTGCGATTCTTCCGCGCAGTTTGGCCGTCACCACCGCCTCGGCAAGGATCAGGATCGTTGAGATCGGTTGGCCGCCGATCACCAACACGCTGGTGTTGGCTCAGCCCAAGGCAAGGCCAACAACGCGACTGATCCGTGCGGGGGTGGCCTTGCTCCATGAACTGGGTTATCCAACATCCAGTGAAAACGGGATGAAGCCGCACATGCCAGTCTCGGCACGCACGGATTAGTTTGGTTGCTTGTTGGGCAGCCGCGGTTTTTCGATGCTTGCCAGCTCGCACAAAACATCGACCATCGCGGAGAAGTCCTTGCGGCCGAAACTGGCTGCTCGAGCCATGTTGTAAGCTTCGCGCGCCGCAGCGGCGACCGGGACCGGGACGCCGTTGTCATTGGCAGCTGCAACAATCAGCGACAGATCCTTGTGCGCAAGATCGATCGCAAAGCCTGGTTCGATGTCATCGACGAGCACTTTGGTCGGCCAGGCGATCTTCAGTTGACCGTTGGTCGCTGTCGTGCCGTGGATCACCTCCAGCGTTTTTTCCAGCGATAGACCAAAGCTTTGCGATAGTGCCAGGGCCTCGGCATTCAGTTGGCAGGAGACAACCGCCAGATAATTATTGACGAGTTTCGTGCGGGTGCCCGTACCAACCTCTCCACAGTGATGGATGGTCGTACCCATGGCCTCAAGCATCGGACGGATGCGAGCGAAGTCCGTGGCGCTGGCACCAACCATGAACAGGCATTCGCCGCGATCAGCATGCGAAGCAAGCCGGCCGACCGGTGCATCGACCATGGACATACCGGCCGCCTTGACACCTGCGGCAATCCGATCGGTGCCTTTCGGGTCAATCGTACTCATGTCGACAATCACGGTAGCGGGTCGTGCATTGACTGTCAGACCAGCAGGGCCCAGGACCACCTGTTCGACATCCTGAGTGGCTGGCAGCATTGTGAAGATCAGATCGCATTGCGCCGCAATGTCGGCCGGTCCGCGGGCGGCCGCTGCACCGAGTTCAACGAGCGCCTCGACAGAAGCTGCGTTCAGGTCATGAACCAGCAGATCAAAGCCTTTGCGCTGCAGGTTTGAGGCCATTGGCCTGCCCATTCGGCCCAGGCCAATGAATCCGATTTTCGACATTGCTTGCTCCAGGGTGTTTTATATGACTTTGAGGAAACGGGATCGACGTTGCCGCGAATGCAGATCGACCTCCAGCTTGGCCCGCGTGAGCGGGCGCTGCAAGTTAACATAGCGCGCGAACGATGCCTTGACGGTGCGCTGGCCTCGAAGGCAACAGACGGCATGACCTGTGACAGGAGAACAATGTGACGAATGCAGTGCCGGAGACGGCAGACCATGGTTCAGCGCAGGCCTCAAGCGTGCTTGAGAGCCTGCTCAATGCGCGATACAGCTGTCGCGCATATTTGCCCGATCAGGTGCCGCGCCAGACGATCGAGAAAATCCTGACGATCGCGCAGCGCACTGCCTCCTGGTGTAATTCGCAGCCCTGGCATCTTTCCATCGCCAGTGGTCAGGCGACCGAACGCTATCGAGCTGCGCTGCTCGAGCATGTTCGTCACGCCAAGGCCAGTCCCGACCTGCAGTTTCCAGGCGAATACCGGGGTGCTTACCTGGATCGACGCCGCGAGTGCGGTTTCCAGCTTTACGAAGCGGTGGGTGTTGCACGCGGTGATCGAGAAGCTGGGGAGCGTCAGCGGTTGGAAAACTTCCGTTTCTTCGGGGCGCCCCATGTGGCTATCGTGACCTCCGATGCTCCCTTGGGCGTCTACGGGGCGGTCGATTGCGGCGCCTACGTTTCCAACTTCATGCTGGCAGCCCAGAGTCTGGGCGTTGCGACGATCGCGCAGGCCGCATTGGCGGCATTCCCGCAATGTGCCCGAGAGCAGCTTGGCATTGCTCAGGATCGAATCATCGTCTGTGGAATTTCGTTCGGGTTTGCGGACGAGACTCACCCGGTCAATCAGTTCCGCACGCGTCGCGCACTGGTTGAGGATGCGGTGACCTGGCTGGATAACTAGGTTCGCGGCGCCTTCTTGGCGCTGGATTCGCCGCGTTGGGTCGGCTCCGATGTGCGGAGCTCGCCCGCCTTGTTGTCGTTGCCGCGATTTTCTTGGGCACCGCTCGGTTTTGCAGTGGATGCAGCTTGCCTGGACTTGCGGCTGGTCCGTGGGTTTGTTTTGGCTTTGGTCTTGCTGCCTGTCTTGGCCTTGACGGGTGCTTTTGCCCCGGCCGTCGAAGACGGCGTGCCGTGGTTCTTGACCGAAATCACCTGGCGTCGACCATCCTCTTTGGTCAGCAAGGTCTGGGTTGATGCTGGCTGCACGAGCAGACGCATGCCACGCTGTACATCTTTTTGCAGTCCGTTCCAGGCAGCAATCGCGGAGGCCGAGATGCCGTATCGACGGGCAATGGATGCGAGCGACTCCTTGCGGCCCACCGTGTGATACCGGGCTGGCCGTTCGACTCGCTCATAGACGCGCGGTGCGACGAACTGCTCAACACGAGTTTCATCTTCAACATCCTTGTGGGGAGCAAGCAGCCGGGTACCTGCCAGGATCTGCTGCCGTGCATGGATTCCGTTTGCCTGGCGGATCTCCTTCGGGCTGATTCCAGCCTCTTTGGCAAGGCTCTCGATGCTTTCACCGGGTTTCAGGGTGTATGGCTGCCAGCTTGCAAATGTCTTCTGAGCCTGGGCATGGCGCTCGACGGCCTCAGTGAAGTCATCAACGCGATCGGCCGGAAGGCGGATTTCATTGTTCTTGCTGGCGGCGATAACCGGGCGATTATGGGCAGGGTTCAGTGCGACGAATTCCTCCTCGGTCATCCCGGCAAACTGCGCAGCGAGTTTCAGATCGATCGGGCGCGTCTTTTCTATCGTGACGAAGTAGGGGCGATTGGGAACGAAGGGCAGTTCGACACCGAGCTGTTCCGCATTGACGATAATGTTCTTGAGTGCCATCAGCTTGGGAACGTAATGCCGGGTTTCAGCTGGCATCCTCAGGTTCAGGTAATCAGCCGGTTTTCCGCGGGACTCGTTTCTCTTGACTGCCCTCGCGACTGCGCCTTCTCCCCAGTTGTAGGACGCCAGGGCAAGAAACCAGTCGTTACCCTGCATCTCATAGATCTTCTGAAGGTAATCAAGGGCAGCCTGAGTCGATTTGACGACATCGCGTCTGTTGTCTACCCACCAGTTCTGTTGCAGGTCGTAGGCCTTACCGGTCGAGGGAATGAATTGCCAAAGGCCGGCAGCCTGAGCACTGGAGAGTGCAGTCGGATTCATCGCGCTTTCAACGAAGGGCAGCAGTGCCAGTTCAGCGGGCATGCCGCGTCGTTCAATTTCCTCAACGATATAAAACAGATAACGACCGCTGCGCTCGAACATCCGGTTCAGATAGTCCCGGCGCGCCAGGTAGAACTTTTCTTTTTCGGCGACCAGGGGTGACTCGAGATCCGGCATCGCGAAGCCTGTGCGGATCCGGTCCCACAGATTCGTATCGTCCGGTCTTGGTGCTGAATCAGGGGCGAAATCGGAACTGAACTCAACAACAGGTGTCGTTCCGGCAGTATCGATCGGCGAGATCGGGGTGACGTCTTGCGATGCACTGGTATCAGCAGGCGGTGAAACTGACGCGCATCCCGAAAACAGCCCGATCAGCGCAAGTACGACGAACGCAATGACCGAGCGAACCGGGGAAAACCTGCGGTACTGGTGCAACGGTGGCTCCTATTGCCTTGATTTTTATGCGTTTTTACAAGGCCATTGGCATGCTACGAGAGGCTCGTCTACGGGTCAAGTCCCTTTGCGGAAAGACTCGGTTGGCGGGGCCTGTGGCAAAGTCCGGTCGGTCAGCGAAAGACGTTCTTCCATTCACGGATTGCGGTGAAGGTTGCGGTTGGATCTGCTGGAGGAGTCCCAAGGCGCGAGGCTGCAGTGCTGACCACTTCGGCTTCGGTGCACCGCAGGAAAGGATTGGTGTCCAGCTCAATTGCGATGGAACTGGGCACGGTCTGCTCATCGATTTCGCGCTGTTCGTCCACTTCGGCAAGTCGTGCCTGGAGCCGCGCATTGCCTGGTTCCACTGCAACCGCAAAACGCAGGTTCGATCGCGTGTATTCATGCGCGCAGTACACGAGGGTCTGGCCTGGAAGGGCAGCCAGGCGGTCAAGCGATTCCAGCATCTGGCCTGGTGTTCCCTCGAAGACACGGCCGCATCCGCCTGCGAACAAGGTGTCGCCACAAAAAAGAACCGGACGCACATCGTCGCCCAATCCCTGCCCGAAGTAGGCGATATGACCACTGGTATGGCCGGGCACTTCGATGACCTGGAGTCGCAGCGACAGTTCTGGCAGTTCGATTTCATCCCCATCGGCACAGCGCTGGGAGATTCCTTCGATCTGTTCGAAAGCCGGTCCAAACACAAAGGACCCATACTGTTCGCGTAAGCGATTCACCCCACCGACATGGTCGGCATGGTGATGCGTCAGTAAGATGTAGGCAAGGCGAAGGCCTTGTTCGCGCAGCACGGCTTCAACCGGCTCCGGATCACCGGGGTCGACGACGGCGACTGCGTCACAGCCGGGCTTGCGGATCAGCCAGATGTAGTTATCGTCGAAAGCCGGAATCGCGCTGACACAGGGATGTGCTTTGGGTGTGAACTGGCGTTGCATGGGAAATGGGACCGTTCGAGTGGAAGGCGGGCAAATTATAAGCGGGGATGTTTGCTGGGAGCAGTGGCTGCAGTCCCCTCCTGGACGCTATCTGCTTGAGTGGGAGCAGGCTCAGTTCGATCTGGTCGTTGCCGATTTGTTCGGCTACGTCGCCCTGCAATGCGGGCTGCCGCAGCTCGAGAGCCTGCGGGCGAACCGGATGAGCAGCAAGCTGCTGGCCTGCATCGATGATTGCGGCCTCGGTGCCGGATCCCGGGTCAGGCTGGCCGGTTTCGACGAGTTGCCGTTTGATTCGCAGTCCATTGATCTGATCGTGCTGCCTCACGTGCTCGAATACACGAACGATCCGCACCGGACGCTGCGAGAGGTTGAGCGAGTCTTGCGACCCGAGGGCCGGCTGATCATGACCGGATTCAATCCGGTCAGTCTGTGGGGCGCACGGCAGCTTGTCTCTTTCGGGCCGATGCGTGCGTTCCTGCCGCAGGGGGAGGGGCTGATCGGCTACCCGCGGTTGCGCGACTGGCTCAAGCTGCTCGGGTTTGAGCTGGAGCGGGCGCGATATGGCTGTTTTCGACCGCCGTATCGCAGCCAGCGCTGGCTGGATCGTACGGGTTTCATGGAACGGGCTGGAGATCGCTGGTGGCCAATCTGCGGCGCGGTCTATCTGGTCAGTGCGGTCAAGCGGGTGCAGTCGATGCGGCTGGTCGGCAAGCTGTGGCGGACCCGGACGAAAGGGGCACGACTCGGGGCGCCCGCGGCTCAGCGCGCTTCGTCGCAGATCTCGCAGCAAGTCAAAGCCGATCCGCTTGAATGAACATCACGGCCCAGACAACGCGATTCACAAGCATGCAAGACGAAATCGAGATTTACTCCGACGGTGCCTGCAAAGGCAATCCAGGGCCGGGCGGATGGGGGGCGTTGCTGCGCTGGCGCGGGCACGAAAAGGAATTGTTCGGTGGCGAGTTGCAGACCACGAACAACAGAATGGAGCTGACCGCGGTGATTCGGGCCCTTCAGAGCCTGCGTCGTGCGAGTCGCGTTGTGGT
This sequence comes from Quisquiliibacterium sp., assembly GCA_030830765.1. Lineage (GTDB taxonomy): Bacteria > Pseudomonadota > Gammaproteobacteria > Burkholderiales > Burkholderiaceae_E > Quisquiliibacterium. The sequence continues at coordinate 866 of JAURMJ010000308.1, read as the reverse complement.
GCATACCGATTCGCAGTACGTGCAAAAGGGCATTTCAGAATGGCTTCGCTCGTGGAAGGCGCGCGGTTGGAAGACGGCTGATCGAAAACCTGTCAAGAATGAAGATCTCTGGCGTGAACTGGACGCGCTGGTTGCGCAGCACGAGATTGATTGGCGTTGGGTGCGCGGTCATTCTGGGCATCCGGAGAATGAGCGCGCCGATCTGCTTGCCAATAAAGGGGTCGACTCAGTCAGGCGTCCTGGGGGCAGTTGAGTGTTCAGGTGCGCAGATGCGCCGCCAGGCGGGCCGCACCATCAAGCAATTGATCGATCGGCTTGGCGAAGCACCAGCGCAGGAACCCTTCCCCTTCGGGGCCGAAGGCTGCGCCGGGCGCAAGCCCCAGCCGTCGTTCGCTCACCAGGGCCTTGGCCAGAGTCAGGCTGTCTTGCTGACCTTGGACTCTGAAGAATGCGTACATCGCGCCATCGGGCGCAGCCAGTTCGATCCCTGGAATCTGGGTCAGTGCTGCGGTGAGCGCATCGCGCCGACTCGCCAGTTCCTCGACAAAGGCCCTGACAACCGGTTCGCCTTCGCGTACGGCGACCAGCCCAGCGCGTTGAATGAACATCGGGGCGCACGACGTGTTGAATTCAATCAGCTTGCCCAGGTCGTCAAGCAGGCTGGGCGGCACGACCAGCCAGCCCAGACGCCATCCGGTCATCTGCCAGGCTTTTGAGAACGTGCTTGCGGCGATCACGCGATCCTCGGGTGTCGCCAGTTCAAGCATTGACGGGGCCTGCAGGCTGCCGTCAAAGACCAGTCGACCATAGGCTTCGTCCGAGATGATCCAGGTGCCGGTGCGCCGGCAGTGCTCCAGCAGAGCGCG
>JAURMJ010000307.1 GCA_030830765.1 Quisquiliibacterium sp. | reverse complement strand
CGGGAACGGGAGAGATCAATGATTCAGACATAGCGTTTGCTGCGAGTCGTGAACTCGCTATACCCAAGAAAGGACTCAAATTCTGCGACGGGACCGCCATAAGCCTGCGAAGCGTTGAAGGACGCTAGCGCACGCTCCATGGCTGAGTACTGATTCATGACTGAAAAGGCATAAAAAAGAATCAGATTGGCGCCCTGATGCGCGGTTGCAGCAAGCCCTGGGATGTCCACAATCATGATGGGCTTGGTGGTGGCCTTGCGGATCGCCGCGAGTTGTTCCATGCCGACGCCACTTGGAAAAATCATATCCGCACCGGCGTCTTCGAATGCCTTGAGCCTGGCAATGCAGTCATCCAGATCCCGATGAACCCAGTAGGCGTCGGTTCGGGCGATGATCTGGAAATTTGGATCATGTCTCGCGTCAACCGCGGCACGAATACGGGCGGCTGCTTCGTCGAGCGGACGCAAGGACTGAGGAAGATCGGTGTGCTTGCCGGCACCAGTGTGATCTTCAAGGTGAATCGCGCTGACGCCCGCAGTCTCAAATCCGTGAATAAGCTTCCAAAGATTGCCGACACTCACGAAGCCACCCTCGGCGTCGGCGATGACAGGCACGTTGACGGCGTCAACGACCGTGCGCGCCTGCGTGATCAGATCATCTGCAGAGAGCAGGCCTGTATCCGGCAACCCGAAGCGACTTGCGGCTGTTGCATAGCTGCCGACATAGACGGCTGGCTGGCCGTGGGCGGCGATCTGCCGGGCAGACAAGGCATCGCCGGCCCCAAGGATTCCGATCGGACGGTTTTCTTTGATCAGTTCCCGCAGACGCTTGCGCATGGATTTCGGATCAGGAGCGTTGGTGTTCATTGCTGGAGCCTTTAGCTGCATCACGCAGAAAAATAATCAGCCATTCTCGAGATCTGCGTTCACATCATCTCGGGCCCACGCACAATCCCGCAACCATGCTTTCTGGTCAAGGCTGGCAAGGGCGTTGTTTCGGGTTTGGTTACCGCATCAAAGACAATCTTGTCGGCTGGCAGGCGATCGATGAAGCTGACCTGATCAGTGGCAGATGCGACGTCGTCATCAGCAGTTTCCTCGCGATTACAGGAAGGCATGTCTGACCCGGGCAGTTCTTGGAATCGAAGCCATGGGCTACGCCGAAGGGTTTTGTTCAAAAGGAGAGAATGAGGACCGCGGTTGACTCTGGAGATCAGTCGCCAGCGCGCAACAGACCGCCGCCATCGACCGGAAGCGCAACGCCAGTGATGAACTGTGCTTCATCGCTGGCCAGGAACAATGCCGCGTACGCACTGTCCCAGGCGGTTCCCATCTTGTTGCGCAACGGTACTTTGGCATTACGCATCGCAACAATCTCGCTGCGCGGTGTCCCCCACTGTCGAACACGAGTGTCAACGGCCATCGGCGTGTCCAGCAGTCCGGGCAGAATGACGTTGGCCCGAATACCGAATTCCGCATTCTGGCGGGCCACCTGCTCGGTGAATGCGATCATCCCGGCTTTGCTCGTCTTGTAGGCGACATTCGGATACACGGTCGACAAAGCGGCGACCGAGGAAATCGCCACGATTGCCCCGAAGCCTTGTTCACGCATCACTGGCAGTGCATGTTTGACCGCCATGATGTAGCCGCGCAAATTGATGGCATTGACCCGGTCAAACGCCTCCTCGCTGAATTCCTGAAGTTTCGAGTCTCCCCCGGATAAACTGACGCCGACGTTGTAGTGCAGGACATCGATTCGCCCCCACTTCTCGCGGGCAAAGCCGATTGCTGCGGCCATATCGGCTTCGCTTGTGACATCTCCGGTCAGTGGTACGCACTCACCGCCTTGCTTTGTGACTTCCTGCGCAGTTTCGCGGGCCGACTCCAGGTTCCTGTCGACAGCCAGGATCTTTGCCCCTTCCCGTGCAAAGAGCAGGGCCGCCGCGCGACCGTTGCCAACCCCTTCGCCAGGGCTCTGGCCCGCACCGATCAGCACAACAATCTTGTCTTGCATTCGCATGGTTTTCTCCCAGGGGGTTTTTAGTTCAGGGGGCGGGTCAGGTAGACACCTTCACGGCCAACGATCGGTTCGCGGGTTGGCATCAGAACCGTGCAGTTCGCGCAGGGGGCGTGAACCTCTTCGTCGCCATCGATTGCTATCAGTTCACCTTCATTAAAGGTTTCGAAGCCGATCAATGGTCTGGTGAAGCGGAAGTTTTGATTCTTAACGACATGAGTGCGGATCAGTTCGTAGCGCAGCGCTGATGCATGACTGCCGAGTTCACGTTCGATGAGGCCGAAATGCGCAAGAAAATCCAGAGCAACCTCAATGGCCAGGTTGCTGGTGGTCTTAAGGAAATGCTGGCCGCATTCGGCGACCATCGCGACGCCTTGGTGCGACTGCTGGCCGTGAGCGCCGTGTTGAATCAACGGGGTCCCTGAGCCAAGGCCACTGGGCATCACCAGATGGACATTCGGGCGGCCGATGGCCACAGAGGCGGCTGCATTGCGCGGGTAGGCCGGATACACCCAGAACGGCTGAACATCCTGCGAAGTCGAGTGCAGATCAAGAATATGGTCTGCCTGAGCCACCGCCGGGCGCATTTCACGAGCACGACGTAACTCCGGGCTGTCCTGGGGGCCGTCCAGCCATTCGGACGACCAGATACGATTCAGGTTGTGCACCAGTTGCCGGCTCTCGAAGGGTCTGGCCGGATCAAAGCTGCGATAAGCCTCGACGTTGGCAAAGCTGACGGTCATCGTTCCGATCAGGGGGCGTACTTCGCGATCGAGCAGATGCGTTGCAGCCACCATGCCGCAGAACTCGTTGCCATGGGTCAGGGCGTTGATCATCACATTCGGGCCTGGCCGGCCGCTGTCGATGCGATGGATCCAGTCAATTCCGGTGTTGCCTTTACGGTACGGCTCCAGATCGCGTGGAAGTACTTCGAGACGCGGCGTTGTCATGTCGATAGATCCGATGCGCATGTTGAACACTTGCGCAGCATCATAACGAGTGAACGCCGCGATTGGCGCGCGAACCTTTCCAGTGTTTGCGGCTGGAATTCGCCGCTCGTCTTTGTTTGTTGCGGTCCGGATGACTAGAGCGGACTGATCGACAGCTTTTTCAGGATCGCTTCGCGTTTCGATTCATCGGCTTCGGTGACCAGGCCTTGAGCGCTGATTAGAAGCATCAATCCGGACGGGTAGATGAGCACTTTACTTTGTTCATCCAGTCGTTCGGTTCTTGGAGCTGGCTTGAGCTTGGTGCGGGGCGAGGGGGGCTGCGAAGGGCCTGATTGCTGATCGCCGAGTGATTCAGGAAGCTTTTTGGATTGAGCCTGGCTGAAACTTGCGCTCGACGTGTGTTCTGCGCGAGGAAGGATGACGTGGGCGGCGTCGATCTGGAAGATTTTATCCAGGAGGCGCATCGTGTTGACCTCAGGGGGGGCTTGAATTGCTTTGATGTGCTGTGCAGATGCATTGTTAATGGGTGGAGTGTTCCGAATGACGCTGAAGCGCGCCATCCGACAAAAGGGTATGGGCTAGGCTGTATGGCTTAGAGTTTGTGTGCCCTGACGATTGACGAGCGCTCTAATTAGTTATACTTAATAATTAAAAAGCTCGTGTATCCGGTAAAAACGCGAGGCATTTTCGTCCGTCAGACGGGGCGCTATGACGAACGACCCAGCGGTCTGCGATCGCTTAGCGTGCCCCTTCAACGGCGAGGATCCCCGTGAGCCATTTAACGCAGTTTCGCCATGCCACGGTCGGCGGCTCTCTGGATGCAACGCTGGAGCAGCGCAATGACGGCAGTCTGCTTGTGCGCTCAACTGAAGCGCTGGGTTGGTACCCGGACCGATTGAGTGATTGCCTTGAAACCTATGCAGAGCAGTCACCTACCCATGTTTTCGTGGCACAGCGTCGCGGTGGAGGTGATTGGGAGCAAATCAGCTACGCGCAGATGTTCGAGCGAGCGCGCTCCATCGGTCAGGCGCTGCTCGACATGGGACTGTCCGTCGATCGGCCGCTTGCGATCCTCTCCGATAATGATCTTGAGCATCTGTCGCTGAAAATGGGGGCAATGTGGGCCGGCATCCCAACCGTCTCTGTGTCGACTGCCTATTCACTGATATCCACCGATCATGGCAAGTTGCGACACATCGCGGCGACCACGACCCCGGGGGCGGTCTATGCTGCTGATTCGCGGTTTGCCAAGGCGATCGCTGCTGCGTTTACAACTGATACCCGCGTCATTCTGGGCTCCGATGTTGGCGTCATCGAGGGCGCTGTTGCGTTTGGCGATCTGCTTGAAACGGTTGCGGGTCCGAGCCTGGATGCCGCACATGCAGCCACCGGACCGGACACGATCGTCAAGTTCCTGTTCACTTCGGGCTCAACCAAGATGCCCAAGGCAGTTGTCAACACGCACCGGATGCTGTCCGCGAATCAGCAGATGATTCGTCAGTGCCTGGCCTTCCTGACCGAAGAGCCGCCTGTGATTCTTGACTGGTTGCCGTGGAGTCACACCTTTGGTGGGAATCACAACCTCGGACTCGTCCTCTATAACGGTGGCACGCTGTATATCGATGGTGGCAAACCGGTACCGGCGCTCGTTGGCGAGACGCTGCGCAATCTGCGTGAGATCTCGCCGACCATTTACTTCAATGTACCCAAGGGTTACGAAGAAATCGCGCTGGCGATGGATCGCGACGAGGTGCTGCGTGAATCGGTTTTTCGCAAACTGAAGATGTTCATGTACGCCGGCGCAGGCTTGTCGCAGGCGATCTGGGACAAGCTTGATGCACACGGCATTGCCACGGCCGGTGAACGCGTGAGGATGATCACAAGCTTCGGCATGACCGAGACCTCGCCAGCAGGCCTGTACAAAGTTGATACCGAGGCACGCTCTGGTCATATCGGGCTGCCTGTCCCCGGAGTGGACGTGAAGCTGGCTCCCCAGGGCGACAAAACCGAGTTGCGGTTTCGCGGACCTAATGTCATGCCCGGCTACTGGCGCGATCCATTGCAGACGGCAGACGCCTTTGACGAGGAAGGTTTTTACTGCACTGGCGACGCTGTGCGCTGGGTTGACGCGGCTGACCATCGAAAGGGCCTGATGTTCGACGGACGGATCGCTGAGGACTTTAAGCTGGCCACGGGAACCTTTGTCAGCGTGGGACCCTTGCGCGCGAAAGTCATCTCGATGGGTGAACCCTGCGTACAGGATGTCGTCGTGACGGGAGCCAATCGCAACGAAGTTGGTCTATTGATCTTCCCCCGAGAGGATCAGGTTCGAAAGCTCGGGGCATCACCCGCAAACACGTCGCTTGTCGAGGTCTTGCAAACCAGTGTTGTCCGCGACTTTTTTCAGCAGCTCGCAGATCGGCTCTGGGCCGACGGAACCGGCAGTGCGAACCGGCCTGCCTTCCTGCTGGTATTGGCCGATCCGCCTTCGATCGATAAGGGCGAGATGACCGATAAGGGTTCAATCAATCAGCGTGCCGTGCTGACCTGCCGCGAGGCGCTGGTCACCGCGCTGTATGAGCAGCGTGAGACAGATCTTGGGCAGATCACGCCGCGCAAAGGGCTGAACTGAATCGTGCAACGGGCAGGTTCCTCCCCGTTGAATGCGCCGAAACCGGCGACGGCTCCAGCAGACCCCAGATCTCTAAGCGTGGGTACCAAGGAGCAGGCGCTGGATGAGAGAGCCTTGATGCATCTGGTTGGTTATGCGACGGCTCTGGCCGGAATCGCATTGATCAAGCCGGCTGCCGTGGAGCTGTCACGGCTTGATCTGCGAATGGCCGAATTTTCCATGCTTGCGCTGCTGGATTCGAACGAGCAAGTCAATCAAAAATCACTGGGCGAAACGCTTGCAATCTCACCCCCGAATCTGGCCGTTGCAATCGACCGATTGGTTGAAAAAGGCTTTGTGCGACGCGAACGCAACGAGCGCGATCGACGCCAGCAACTGATTCGGCTCACACCCACCGGCCAGCAGCGCATTCGTGAAGCCGTATGTGTCACGCGTCATGCGGAGGAGGGCGTGCTGTCGGCGCTGTCGGTGGCCGAGCGGGCCACGCTGATTGAACTGCTGCATCGAGTAATCCGAAATTCACGCAAGACACAGCGCGAAGCGCGCAAGCGTGTCGCTCACCCGAGAACTACCCCGAAAGCTGGGGAATCAGCGAACAAAGGGACCTGCCATGAGCAACATCGATCTTGATTCGATCATCGCTATCGACATCCATACGCATGCGGAGAAATCCACTCGCGTTTTGCCAGACGAGGCGGAAACTGAAGCACTAGAGGCGCGTGGCAAGTACTTTCGCTACGAAATCAAGCACCCGACCATCGCACAACTGGCTGCGTACTATCGTGAGCGCAAGATCGCTTTCGTTGTGTTTACCGTTGATCACGAGAGCGGGATGGGCATCAAGCGGATCTCTAACGAGGAGGTCGCTGAGTCGGCAGCCGAACATTCCGATATCTGCATTCCCTTTGCGAGCATCGATCCGGCTCGCGGAAAGATGGGAGTGCGCGAGGCGCGCCGACTGATCAAGGATTTCGGCGTCAAGGGCTTCAAGTTTCATCCGATCATCCAGGGCTTCGCGCCGAACGACCGTAATGTCTATCCACTGTACGAAGTAATCGCCGAGGCTGGACTGCCCGCAATCTTTCATTCTGGACAGACTGGCATCGGCGCAGGGATGCCTGGCGGTGGCGGCTTGCGTATCAAGTACGGCAATCCGATGCTGCTTGATGACGTGGCGGTCGATTTCCCTGACATGCCGATCATCTCGGCCCACCCCGGCGTGCCCTGGCAGGATGAGCAGTTATCCGTGGCACTGCACAAGCCCAACGTCTACATCGATTTGTCAGGATGGTCACCGAAGTACTTTGAGCCCAAGCTCGTGCAGTACGCCAATACGCTGCTCAAGGACAAGATGTTGTTCGGGAGCGATAACCCGGTTCTGATGCCGGATCGCTGGATTGCCGACTTCGACAAGCTTGCAATCAAACCTGAAGTTCGACCGCTGATCCTGAAGGAAAACGCGGCAAAGCTGTTGAAACTGAAATGAGCTTCGGCGCCTGAATCAGGTGAATGCGCATCAGGCAGTGGTTGGAATCACCTGAGCGCTGGGCACGGTTTTGGCGAAGGAGGGGCGGGTCGCGAGCCGTTCGGCCAGCGCCCGTAAGTTCGGTGCCGCTGCACGCCAATCGTATTCGGGAAAACGCAGGTCGAGATATCCGAGTGCGCAACCTGTCGCGATTTCTGCCAGCCCGAAGCCATGCGGGGTAAACCATTCGCGCTCGCCAAGTAGGCGGGCAAGCTCGCTTGTGCCGGCAACGACCTTGCGGCGTTGACGTTCCATCCAGTCGGCGCTTTGCATGGCCGCCGGACGTGAGCGCTCCAGCAGGATCAGGACCACGGCGTCGCAAATGCCGTCGGCGATCGCCTCGATCTGCTTGTGTGCGATCCGCTGCATTGCTTCGGAAGGCAGTAATTGCGGCGCCGCACCCAGGGTTTCCAGGTACTCAACGATGACTTTTGAGTCATGAATCACACTCGCATCATCCAGGATCAGCGTGGGCACTTTGCCCAGCGGGTTTGTGTTCGGGACCGCAGTGCCGGATTGCCACGGGTTTTCGATCACGCATTCATGCGGCATTGCTTTCTCGAGCAGGGCGATCCGGGCTTTGCGTGCAAAAGGGCTTGGCGTGGCGATGATCAGTCTCATGCGCTTTTTTCCGATTCACAAAGCTGATTGGTCTCGAGCTTGAGGATTGACTGATGCTGCGGGTCAGACACAAAACCGGTCGGCGCCCGTGAAAAGCTGACTGTATTCATCCGATTATCCGTTGCGGACCTGCCCCACTATAGCCGGTGAGCGTATCCGACAGGTCAATTTTGCTGCACTGCAATGTTAAAATCACAGGATGTCTGATCTCTCGCACAAGGCGGGCCTCAACGGCCTGATGCTGGCCGCACTGGGCATCGTCTACGGTGATATTGGAACGAGTCCGCTGTACGCGTTCCGGGAGGCTTTCAACGGCGAACACGCCATTCCGCTGACGACTGCGAATGTGTTTTCGGTGCTGTCCATGATGTTCTGGGCCGTCACCGCCATCGTGTCTTTGAAATACGTGCTGATCATGCTGCGGTTTGATAACCGCGGTGAGGGTGGCGTTCTGGCCTTGTTGTCCTGGGCGATGCAGGTGGCGCGAAGTAAACCTCGGGTCGCCTGGCTGATTGCAATGCTTGGCTGCTTTTCGGCGTCTCTGTTTTATGGCGACGCTGTCATTACGCCAGCGATTTCGGTTCTCTCGGCCGTGGAAGGGATCGCTCTGAAGTGGCCTGACCTTGATCATTTCGTGGTGCCGATCGCTCTTGGAATCCTGATTGCTCTGTTCACGCTGCAGCGCCGGGGTACCGCTTCGGTCGGCGCGGTCTTCGGGCCGATCATGGTCGTCTGGTTCATCACGCTGACCCTATCCGGGCTGCTCAGTATCGTCAAGACGCCGCTGGTGCTGCAGGCGCTCAGTCCGACGTATGCGCTGCTGTTCATCGTCAATCACCCCGGGCTGGCTTTCCTTGCTGCCAGTGCCGTGTTCCTGTGCCTGACCGGTGCTGAAGCCTTGTATGCCGACATGGGGCATTTTGGTCCGAAGCCGGTGCGGCTGGCCTGGTTCATGTTCGTGTTTCCAGCGCTGATGATCAATTATTTCGGTCAGGGCGCCCTGGTCCTGCGCGATCCGGAAGCAGTGCGCAATCCTTTTTATCTGCTTGTTCCGGAGCCATTACTGGTCCCACTGATCATCCTGGCGACGGCCGCAACGGTCATTGCATCGCAGGCTGTCATCTCCGGGGCTTTTTCAGCGACCCAGCAGGCTTCGCGCTTGAACCTGTTGCCGCGCTTGAAAGTTTTTCACACCTCGGATGAGACCAGCGGTCAGATCTACATTCCGTTGGTTAACTGGATGCTGTTGGTGTTGGTGGTGCTGCTGGTGCTGGAGTTCCGATCATCGGATCGACTTGCGTCGGCCTACGGCATCGCTGTTGCTGGTGACCTGTTTTTGTCGAGTGTCATTCTGCTGATTGCTTTGCCTCTGGTCGCGACCGGGTTTGTCAGACGTCTGTGGCCGCTATTCCTGTTATTTGCTGTTCTGGAAGCCTGCTTCTTTGCGGCCAACGTGCCGAAGATTCTTCACGGTGGCTGGTTTCCGCTGGCACTGGCGACCTTTATGTTCACGCTGTTGACCACCTGGCGCACCGGGCTGGAGATGCTTCGGGCCAAGAAGGACGTGACCAAGCGAGGGATTGATGATGGTCTGGCGATGAACCTTGAGGGCATTCCACGCGTGCCTGGGGTGGCCTTGTTTTTCAGCTCATCGCGATTCGGATGTCCCGGTGCGTTCCTGCACAATCTGAAACACAACAAGGTTGTGCACGAGACCACGGTCTTTCTGAACGTCGAATTCGACGACGTGCCGAGG
>JAURMJ010000306.1 GCA_030830765.1 Quisquiliibacterium sp. | reverse complement strand
GTATGTGACGCTGGCAGCAGCCGACCCGTCGGTGGTGTTTACCAGCCTCAGCTCGTCGCCGGCCCCGAAGCTGCCCAAGAATGTCGACATGCCCCTGGGCCTGATCAGCTTCACCGCCGAGGTGGCCAATCCCGGCGATGCGATCTCGTTCAGCCTGTTGGTGAGTGCCGATCTGGGCGTCAATGGCTACTGGACGCAGAACCAGCAAGGCGAGTGGGTGAATCTGGCAGACCCCAAATACGGCGGTTCGATGGTCAAGATCGGGGACATGGTCCAGCTGAACTTCCAGATTGTGGATGGCGGTCCGTTCGACTACGATGGCGTGGTCGACGGGGTGGTGTCCGGTCCTGGGGCGCCGGCGCAGTTCGAGCTCTCGCTGATTGGGTACGTACCGGACGTTTCGGTCGATGGGCTGTGGTTCTAATGGGTAGGTCCAGGCGGCCTTTGGCCGATCACAATCAGCCGCGATACTTCTCATCCACCTCCACCTGCACGCCGGCCACCATCTTGTTCATCTGATTGGCCAGCCCGACAATCGCCAGCAACTCGCCGAACTGCGCGTCGCTCATGCCCTTGGCGCGTGCCGCCGCAGTATGCGTATTGATGCAGTAGGTGCAGTCATTGGTCATCGATACCGCGACATAGATCAGTTCCTTGACCAGCGGATCGAGAGCCCCAGGGCCCATCACGGTCTTGGCCTGTTCCCAGGTGCGGGCCAGCAGCGGCGGGTCGTTGGCCAGCACGCGCCAGATGTCATTGATGTAATCAGCCTTGCGGGTGTTGCGGATGTCTTCGAACACTGCGCGTGCTTCGGGGCTTGCCTGCTCGTCGCTCAGTTTGGGCCACAGTGCCATGGTGTCTCCTGATTTGCGTTGATGAGTTGTGCTCAATGGGGCGTTGTCATGCGCTGTCCGGATTCAGCGGTGATGTTTGCCTGCTGCGGGATGCCTTTCGCCCTCAGGCGTCGGGCGCAACGCCATACTGGTCACGATAGGCGGCCACCTTGTCCCGGTATTGCGCCAGCGCGGCCGCATCGCCGATGCCTGTCTGAAGGAAAGCCAGCACATCATCCAGGTTCGCAATCGAAATCACCGGAATGCCGTATTGCGCATGCACTTCCTGCACGGCTGAGTGCTCGGTCGGTGCATCGGCCGTGCCACCGCGCTCGCGGCGATCCAGTGCGATCAGCACGGCAACCGGCGTGGCGCCTGCCGCGCGGATGATCTCGACCGACTCACGCACCGAGGTGCCAGCGGAGATCACGTCATCGACAATCACGACGCGGCCCTGCAGCGGCGCGCCGATCAGGTTGCCGCCTTCGCCGTGGTCCTTGGCTTCCTTGCGGTTGTAGGTGAAGCCGATATTGCGACCGGCACGGGCCATCGAGACTGCGGTGGCCGAGGCCAGCGTGATGCCCTTGTAGGCCGGCCCGAACAGCAGATCGAAGCTGATCTGACCGCTGCGCTCAGCCTGCAGCAGCGCCTGCGCATAGAAGTCGGCGATCTGCCCGAGCAGCGCGCCGTCATTGAAGAGCCCGGCGTTGAAGAAATACGGCGACAGCCGTCCCGCCTTGGTCTTGAATTCGCCAAAGCGCAGCACGCCGGCCTGCAGTGCGAAGCGGATAAACTGCTGTGACGCATCGTTGGACAAGTTTGTCTCCCCTGATCCCAGAACCCGGCGCAAGGCGCCCAAAGGCCGAATGATACGGATCGTCACGCTGAATCTGAACGGAATTCGTTCTGCAACCCGCAAAGGCTGGCTGGAGTGGCTCGCCGCCCAACAGGCCGATGTGGTCTGCGTCCAGGAGCTCAAGGCTCAGGACGCTGATCTTGATGAAAGCCTGCGCTGCATCGACGGCATGCAGGGCTATTTTCATTTCGCCGAGAAAAAGGGCTACAGCGGTGTCGGCGTCTACACGCGCCAGCAACCGCAAAGCGTGGTCACGGGCTTTGGCAATGCCGAGTTCGATGCCGAGGGGCGCTATGTGCAGGCCGACATCGGTGACCTTTCGGTAATCTCTTTGTACCTGCCGTCCGGGTCCAGCTCAGAGGAGAGACAGGCGGCCAAGTTCCGGTTTCTCGATGCGTTCCTGCCGCAGCTGCAGGCCTTGAAGGCCAGCGGCCGCGAGATTGTTCTGTGCGGCGACCTGAACATCGCGCACAAGGAAATCGATCTGAAGAACTGGCGCAGCAACCAGAAGAATTCGGGCTTTCTGCCCGAGGAGCGTGCCTGGCTGACCCGGGTACTCGACGAAGTCGGGTATGTGGATGTATTCCGCGGACTTGATGCGCGGCCTGAGCAGTACACTTGGTGGAGCAACCGGGGCCAGGCCTGGGCAAAGAATGTCGGGTGGCGTCTCGATTACCAGCTGGCGTCTCCGGCGATGGCTGCGCTGGCCCGTCAGGTCAGGATCTATAAAGAGCAGCGATTCAGTGATCATGCACCGGTGACGGTTGATTACGATTGGGGTTGAGCGCTGTCATCTTCTCGTCACATTGACTCAATAGGATTCGGGTCACGTTAATCACCCGACGGAAATGTGAACATGAAACTGAAAAAACTGATGGCCGGGTCGCTCGCCGGACTGATCGCATCGACCGCCCTGCTGGCTCAGTCCGCAGTGGCCGCCGACATCACCGGCGCTGGCGCCTCGTTCCCGGCCCCGGTCTACGCAAAATGGGCCGAGGCCTACAAGGCTGCAACCGGCAATGCGCTGAACTATCAGGCAATCGGCTCTGGTGGCGGTATCAAGCAGATCAAGGCCAAGACCGTCGATTTCGGGGCATCCGATGATCCAGTCAAGGAAAAGGACCTGAAGAAGTCTGGTCTGGTGCAATTTCCGGCGGTAATCGGCGGGATTGTGCCGGTGGTGAATCTGCCCGGTGTTCAGCCCGGTCAAATGACCCTGAGTGGCCCGTTGCTGGGTGATATTTTCCGCAGCGCAGTGACCAAGTGGAATGATCCGGCAATCGCCAAGCTGAACCCTGGTATCAAGCTGCCGAACGTGGCCATTACGCTGGTGTATCGCTCGGATTCATCAGGGACCACGGCAGGGTTCACGCACTACCTGGCTGATGTTTCGACCAGCTTCAAATCGGACATCGGCGCTGGCAAGACGGTGGCCTGGAAGAGTGGAGTGGGCGGCAAGGGGAACGCAGGTGTTGCGGCGAACGTGGCGAAGATTGCCGGTTCGATCGGATACGTCGAATATGCGTTTGCCAAGCAAAACAAGCTGTCTCACGTTGCAATGATCAATCGGGATGGCAAGACCGTTCAGCCGGACGACAAATCGTTTGCTGCTGCTGCGGAGAAGGCCGACTGGAGCGCCAAACCGGGGTTTGGCATCAGCCTGAACAATCAGCCCGGCGAGAAGGCCTGGCCGATCACGTCGGCAAGCTTCATCCTGTTCCACGGTGTTGCTGAAAAACCTGAGAGCACGCTTGAGGCTCTGAAATTCTTTGACTGGGCGCTGAACAAGGGGCAGAAGCTGGCTCTCGAACTGGATTATGTGCCCCTTCCCGCCAACGTGGTCAGCAAGATTCAGGCTTCCTGGAAGACCGGAATCAAGGGCGCTGACGGCAAACCGGTCTGGAAGTAAACAACCAGCGCGCATGACCTTGCGCGCGTCCGGCCGTGGGGAGGCAGGCACTGTTCTGCCCCCCTTTTGTCGTGATGCGTTCACAATATCAACTTCGCGTTCCTGTGCATCCCTAGGTCAAGACGATCACCATGGCAGCTGAAGGCAATCCGGATACTTTTGTGTCCAGCGAATCGGTCGAGGCGCGGGTTCGGCGTTTCTCATCCCAGGATCGCCTTTTTCTGTTGCTGACCCGGGGCTTTGCGACCCTGGTGCTGGTCGTGCTGGCTGGCATTCTGGTGTCGCTGGTCATCGAGGCCTGGCCGGTGTTTCGGGAATTCGGCGCCGGGTTCGTGTTCGGTTCTGTCTGGAATCCCGGCGAGGACATCTATGGGGCTGGCATTGCCATCTACGGCACCTTGGTGACTTCAGCGATCGCGCTGGTCTTTGCACTGCCGATCAGTTTTGGCATTGCGCTGTTCCTGACCGAACTGTGCCCGGCAGCGCTGCGCCGCCCGATCGGCACGGCTGTCGAGTTGCTGGCTGGGGTGCCTTCGATCATTTTCGGGTTTTGGGGCCTGTTTGTGCTGGCACCCGTGGTTCAGAAGACCGTGCAGCCTGTCCTGATGTCGCTTGGCCTGCCGATGTTCGCCGGTCCGCCGCTGGGTATTGGCATCTTCACGGCCGGGGTGGTGCTTGCGCTGATGATCATCCCCTTCATTGCCTCGGTGATGCGCGATGTCTTCGAGACTGTGCCGGCGGTGCTCAAGGAGTCTGCCTACGGGTTGGGCTGTACCACCTGGGAAGTGGTGCGACGCATTGTGCTGCCTTACACGCGAGTCGGTGTGGTGGGTGGCGTGATGCTGGGCCTTGGCCGTGCGCTGGGCGAAACGATGGCGGTCACGTTCGTGATCGGCAATGCGAACCGGTTGTCTGGCAATCTGTTTGCGCCGGGTAATTCGATTGCCTCGACACTGGCCAATGAATTCGCCGAGGCCGATCCTGAGCTTCATATTCCGGCCCTGTATGCGCTGGGTCTGCTGCTGTTTGTCATCACCTTCGTGGTTCTGGCCGCCGCACGCTGGCTGACCAACCGCTCGAAGATCAAGGCCGCATGAGCCGGGGGCCGCGATGAATGCACGATACCTGCGCCGCAAGGTGCTGAACCTGTTCAACCTGACAATGTCGGCTTCGACCGTCGTTATCGGACTGGCGGCTCTGGCCTGGATTCTCTGGACCCTGTTCTACAACGGGCTCACGGCACTGGACTGGAACTTCTTTACGCAGTCGACACCAGCGCCAGGTTCTCCGGGTGGCGGAATGGCCAATGCGATCGTCGGCAGCCTGATGATGGTCGGTCTGGCGACGCTGGTTTCCACGCCGGTCGGCATCCTGGCGGGCATCTACCTGGCCGAATACGGCGATCGTTCCCGTTTTGCGTCGGCAACCCGCTTTGTGACCGACATCATGCTGTCGGCGCCCTCGATCGTGATCGGCCTGTTTGTCTATGCCATTGCGGTGGCAACCACGAAGCACTTCTCGGGTTGGGCAGGATCATTGGCGATGTCGCTGATCGCTGTACCCGTCGTGGTGCGTACAACCGAGAACATGCTGCGGCTTGTACCAGGCAGCCTGCGTGAAGCCGCCTTTGCGCTGGGTGCGCCGCGCTGGAAGGTGAGCCTGTCGATCACTTTACGGGCGGTCAAGGGCGGAGTGGTCACGGGCGTGCTGCTGGCGGTCGCACGGATTGTTGGCGAGACCGCGCCGCTGTTGTTCACGGCCTTGAATAACCAGTTCTTCACGGCGAACATCAATAAGCCGATGGCCAGCCTGCCGGTTGCGATCTACAACTTTGCACTCAGCCCCTATGAGGACTGGCAACGGCTGGCCTGGGGCGGAGCTGCCCTGATTGCCATCGTTGTGCTTGGCATCAACATCCTGACCCGGGTCGTGTTCCGCGACCAGACGCCGCGCTGATCGCGCGCATGGAATCCACACGGAAGCTGCTGCATGAGCGAAATCGATAAAGCGATCCAGGTACGCAAACTGAATTTCTTCTATGGCAATTTCCATGCCTTGAAGGACATCGATCTGGAGATCGCGCGCAACAAGGTGACGGCTTTCATCGGGCCTTCGGGTTGTGGCAAATCCACGCTGCTGAGGACCTTCAACCGGATGTTCGATCTGTATCCCGGGCAGCGCGCGGAGGGTGAAATCCTGTTTGGCGGGCGCAATATCCTGGCCAGGGAGCAGGACGTCAATCTGTTGCGGGCCAAGGTCGGCATGGTGTTCCAGAAGCCGACACCGTTTCCGATGACCATTTACGAAAACATCGCCTTTGGTGTGCGTCTCTACGAGAGCCTGACCCGCTCGCAGATGGACGAGCGCGTCGAGTGGTCGCTGAACAAGGCGGCGCTGTGGGATGAGGTCAAGGAGAAGCTGAACCAGAGCGGGCTGTCGTTGTCCGGGGGGCAGCAGCAGCGGCTGTGCATTGCGCGCAGCGTTGCGGTCAAGCCCGAGGTGCTGCTGCTTGATGAGCCGACCAGTGCGCTGGATCCGATCTCTACCGCCAAGATCGAAGAGCTCGTCAATGAACTGAAAAACGACTACACGATCGCCATCGTGACCCACAACATGCAGCAGGCGGCACGCATCTCCGACTACACGGCCTACATGTATCTGGGCGATCTGATCGAATTCGGCGAGACCAACCAGGTATTCCTTCGGCCCAAGGACAAGCGCACCGAGGACTACATCACCGGGCGCTTCGGCTGAGTCCGTTGAAGCGCAGTTGCGGCGAACCGCATCAGCGCTGCAGAAAATCGATCAGCAGGCGTGCGGTCTCGCCTGCCTGCTCCTGCTGAACCCAGTGACCCGCGCCTGGAATCAGGTGGCAGTGCTTCATCTGCGTGCAGACCTTGTCTCGCATGGTTTCCAGATCTCCAGGTTTCTGCTGAACACCCCAGTCTGATGCACCAGCGATAAAGCAGGCCGGCACGTCAATCGTGCAGTGTGAGTACATCAGGCAGTCCTCGTTGTTCAGGCCGCTGGTGCGGGCCCGGTACCACTGCAGCCCACCCTGGAAACCTGTGCGTGAGAAGGCCTCGGTGTAGACCGCCAGTTCCTGTTCCGGCAGCCACTGGCAATCGGCGATCCGTTCAGGCGACGGCATAAACGGTGCGACCGACTGCGCCATGTCCTGATCCAGATCCATGATGTAGTAGGTCGGCATCTTCGCCAGTTCCTCGGCTGTCCAGCCGGCCAGCCGGTAGGGTGTGTTGCCTTCCCAGTCAGCGCTCTTGTAGTGATAGTAGGCGCGCATGAACGCATGCAGTCCCTGCTCGCATTCGCGCATATCGCGATCGGCCTGGCGTTCCGAGTAGTACCACTGGTAATGCTTCCGCGGACGGGGCAGCTTGGCCAGTTGCTGCAAGGTCTGGGATAGTGCGTCGCTGCCAGGCGCAGGGCGTTGCGATCCGGCCGGCTGTGTATCGGCCGCAGTTCCAAAGGGCAGCGACGGTGGCCCGCCAAAAGGCGCGCTCATCATTACCACGGATTTGAAAATATCCGGACGAGTGAGAGCACACCAGCCCGCCAGTGGCGCGCCGGCATCGTGGCCAATAACGGCAGCAACCGACTCATAGCCAAACGCGGCAACCAGACCCAAGGCAT
>JAURMJ010000305.1 GCA_030830765.1 Quisquiliibacterium sp. | reverse complement strand
TTCGTTCAGCCCCTTGCCCGGATACGGATGCGTGTCGATCCAGTGACGTGCAATATCCACGCGCCGGGTAATCCAGACACTTTCGTGTCGCATCACATGATCGAGAAACCGCTGCAGTCCGACAGCCCGCGACGGATGTCCGATCATGCGCGGGTGCAGACCGACTGTCATCATCTTCGGCTGGCGTGCCCCTTCCGCGTACAGCATGTCGAAGGCATCCCGGATGAATGAGAACCACTCATCGGAGGTGCCCATCCAGCCTGCGTATTTGCCGTCGTTGTTGGTGAGCGTATACGGCACCACCAGATGCGGGTGTCCGTCGACCGTTTTCCAGAACGGCAACTCATCGCCGTAATAATCACTGTCGTACAGAAAGCCGCCGTGTTCGACGAGCAGACGCCGCGTGTTCAAGCTCGGCCCATATCGGCAGTACCAGCCGAGCGGGCGCTGGCCGGTAGTCTTTTCGAGCGACGCGACTGCTCGGGCGATCTGCTCGCGCTCCTGCGCCTCAGTCATGTCGTAATGCTTGACCCAGCGCCAGCCATGGCTGCAGACCTCGTGCTGCATGGCACGGATTGCTGCCGCCAGGGGGGGGTTACGCTCGAGCGCCAGCGCACAGGCGAACAGCGTCAGCGGCAGTGAGCGCTCCTCGAAGAGCCGCAGCAGGCGCCAGATGCCAACCCGACTGCCATACTCGAACATGCCCTCACCGGCCAGATCTCGCCCGGTCAGTCCCTGCGCACGGCCCCAGGCCTCGGTGTGCTGCACTTCGGTGTAACCCTCGCCATCCTGGATCGAGGGTTCCGAGCCTTCCTCGACATTGATCACGAAGTTCAGTGCAATGCGAGCACCGTTTGGCCATTGAGGATCGGGTGGGTTCGCGCCGTAGCCGATCAGGTCGCGGTCGTAACTATTTGTCATGCCAGTCTCCCCTGTCTCTTGTGTTGATCGAAGCGCCCGCAGTGATTGCATCAGCGAGGGCGCTCGGATTGATCTGCGCGTCGGTCTAGGCTGGCCGGACTTCGAGAATCATCTCGACTTCGACGGCGATTTGTCCGGGTAGTGCCACCATGCCGACTGCCGAGCGGGCCCCACGTCCACGCTCGCCAAAGATTTCGACGAACAAGTCTGAAAATCCGTTGATCACCTTCGGATGTTCGTTGAAATCCGGCGTGCAATTGACCATGCCCAGCACCTTGACGACGCGCTCAACGCGGTCCAGCGAACCGATCACTGCCTGAATATTGGCCAGCATATTCAAGCCACAGACACGGGCTGCTTCATAGCCTTGTCCAGTGACCATGTCACCCCCAAGCTTGCCGGTGATTGCACCGCCTTCGGCCCGCCGCGGCCCGATGCCGGACATGAACAGCAGGTTGCCGGTCAGCACGCCCGGCAGGTAAGTGCCGATCGGTTTGGGCGCCGGAGGCAGTTCGATGCCCAGTTCCTTCAATTTTGCGTCAATGCTCATGTTGATGTCTCCGTGGTGAGTTGCGATTAAGAAATTGATGGGCGTATACGACCGCTGACCGCACGCACTTTGCCCGGGGCAGCCTGCCAGACAGCGATTGCTGAAAGGGCGCTGAAGCCGATGGCCAGCCAGAAGCCAGCGTCATAACTGCCGGTCGCGTCATGGATCAGGCCGGTCAGCCACGGACCCACTGCGCCGCCACTGATCGCCCCGAGCATCAGCGTGCCGAAGATGGATCCGTATTGTTTTCCTTCGAAGATTTCTGCCGGAATGGCAGCGACTACTGCAGTCATTCCGTAGCCGAGTGCACCCTGCACGATGACCATGAACCACATCATTGCCGGATGAGGATGGCTGCCCAGCACGAGCAGGGCCAGATAGGTCAATGCAAAGCCCAGACAGCCGAGCGCCCAGACCGGTTCACGACCGATGCGGTCGGACAGATGGCCGAGCATGACCTGGCCGACCACCCCGGCCAGACTGACCGCACCAAGCGCCATCGCTGCCTCGCCGGTGCCGAAGCCGACCTCAACGAGATATTTGGTCTGGTGGACCTGCACTGCATACCAGGCATACAGACCGGAAAAGTAGCCAACGACCAGCCACCAGAAGCGACGGGTTCGCAGCGCGCGATTCAGGTTCCAGTCGATGCCGGCCCACTGCTTGTCGACGATATTTGAGGGGCGCGCGGCTGCCTTTGCACTGCCAAGCTGGCCGTCGCCATCGGGTTCAAGCCCCAGATCAGCCGGCCGGCGGGCAAGCAGCAGATTCAGGGGGACCAGCAGGATCAGCGAGATCACACCGAGTCCCAGACAGGCCGAGCGCCAGCCTGTGTGTTCAATCCATGACTGCAATGCCGGCAGCATCAGGATCGAGCCGACGCCGACGCCGGAGAACGCGAGACCGATGGCCAGACCGCGCCGATGTACGAACCAGGCTGGCATAAACAGCGACTGCCCGGTGTAGCCCAGGCAGACGGAGCCTGCTCCGACCAGCAGGCCCAGCGTCAGGTAGATATGCCAGGGTTCAGTTGCAAAAGTGGCCAGGATCAGTCCGGCAGACATGGCGATGACCCCGGTTTCCATGACAACGCGCGGTCCTTTGCGATCCATCATCTGCCCAAGCAACGGCGTCAGCACCGCGGAGACCATGAAGCCGAACGAGAATGCGCCTGCCGTGACGCCACGCGCCCAGCCGAATTCAGCCAGGATCGGCGGAAAGAACAGCGAAAACGCCGTGCGTGCGTTGACGCCGATCGCCATCGTCACGAAAACGACCCCGACAATCAGCCAGCCGTAATAGAACGGCAAGCGTCGGGACAGCGCTGCACGCATGAGGCCTCCGGGGGCAGGACAGATGATCTGGCAGTCTAAAGCGCGTCACGCCCTAAGTCATCGCAGCATGTTCATTGCCCGAACCGCCGAAGCCGGGGCTGAGCGTTGCAGCTTGCAACCCAAGCAGAGTGCCCTCGGGGCGTTTTTGATTCGTTCACTGAACGCAAGGGCCTTTGCTGGCGCGTTGCTGCAGCGGCATGGAGGCTATGATCGGAGCGTGGGCTCAAGGGGTATTGAACATCGCCCAGAGCGCATCCGCTCAGCGAACAGACACACGGAGACAAGCCATGTCGGATCAACCGCAGACAACGCAGACATATGACTGGGGCGCGCTGGTCGCCGACCTGA
>JAURMJ010000304.1 GCA_030830765.1 Quisquiliibacterium sp. | reverse complement strand
GGCCCATCAGTTCCGTCACCAGCAGGCCTGTCCCCATCCGTTCAAGCATGGCAGGCAGATCATCCAGCTGACGAGTCAGGCGACTGGTCAACGACAGGTTGTGCGAACCACCGGCATTGCCCGTGGTCTTCATGCCAAGCTTGCGTGCCGAATAAGTTGACAGGAAATACCCCTCGAGCCGTCCGGCGCTGACCACCGAGCGTCGCCCCGTTGCCACGCCTTCGCTGTCAAACGGAGAACTGCCCGATTCGGCAGGCAGGTGGGCATCCTCGAGGATATCCAGATGAGGCGCAAAGATGTCGCGCCCAAGCGAATCCAGCAAAAAGCTGGTGCGCCGGTAGAGGGCACCGCCGCTGGCTGCTTGAACAAAATGCCCGAGCAGCCCACAGGCCAATGGTGATTCGAACAGCACCGGCGCCTTGCGGGTTGAGAGCCTGCGAGACCCGAGTCTAGCCAGGGCACGCTCTGCTGCATAGCGGCCTATCTTGCGCGGATCAGCCAGGCGAGCGGGCACACCGGACGACGAGTACCAGTCGTCACGCTGCATGGCCTGACCGCGCTGCGCGATCGGCGCACAGCCAATGCTGTGCCGACTGTACGGGTAGCCGCCGATGAACCCAAGAGAATTGGCCGCAACGAACTGGCCATGGCTGACGCTGACCGAGGCGCCATCGGAGTTGCGGATCAAGGGACTGGTGTCCAGCGCCGCGGACTCCATCTGCTTGGCGATTTCAATTGCAGCTTCGGCCGACAGATCCCAGGGGTGGAACAGATCCAGATCTGGAAATTGAGT
Source organism: Quisquiliibacterium sp. (assembly GCA_030830765.1). Taxonomy (GTDB): domain Bacteria; phylum Pseudomonadota; class Gammaproteobacteria; order Burkholderiales; family Burkholderiaceae_E; genus Quisquiliibacterium. The sequence goes on along the minus strand of JAURMJ010000304.1, from coordinate 3,570 downwards.
CGCCAGCGCGTCCGGATCGGGCAGACCGGCACAATCGTCCTCCCCGGTGTAACGGGCGATCTGGTAGGCAGCGTTGACCGCATCGTGAAGGGCTTTCGGCGAAAAGTCGCTGGTGCTTGAATGCCCCCGACGCTTGCCAAGATAGACGGTGATACCAACGCCCTTATCGCGGGTCTGCTCAATGGTTTCGACCTCCCGCATGCGAACATTCACCGAAAGGCCACTGGCCTCGGAGACATCGACAGCGGCGTCGCTTGCGCCCATCTTGCGGGCGGTCTGCAGCACATCGGCTGCAATTTCCTGGAGTCTTTCTGGGGCATAGGCAAACATGACGCCATAATATCAGCGTGACCCGACATTCAACGCCCAAATCCTCGGCTCGTAAGCGCCATCGCGACGAGACCGTTGCGGACGAATTCGATGAATTCGATCCGCCTCGCCCGGCGCATCCGCGACCGATCTCCTCCCACGGCCAGGCGCCGCCGGCATTTGAGCCACAGGATGGCGAGGATGAGCACCACCGGGGCCGGCCGAGCAAGTCGCAGCTCAAGCGCGAGTCAACCGCGCTGCAGCAACTTGGCGAAGAGTTGCTCGCACTGCCTCCTGGCAAGCTACGCAATCTGCCGATCCCGGAGCAGCTGATCGAGGCCGTGGAACTGGCCCATCGGATCAGCAAGACCCGGGGCGGTCTGCGCCGCCAGCGCCAGTTCATTGGCAAACTGATGCGCGAGATCGACCCGCAGCCTTTGCGCGAGGCGCTGGCCTCCGATGGCGCCCGCCATCGCAACGAAGTCGCTACGATGCATGCGGCTGAACACTGGCGGGAGCGTCTGCTTCAGGAGGTCGGCGGGCTGGACGAATTTGTAGCGCAGTACCCAGAACACTCGCCGATCGCCGTGGAGCTTGAACGATTGATCCAGACCGCAAAGGCTGAGAAAGCCGCCAATCAGCCGGGCCGGCGCTATCGCGAGCTTTATCGGCAACTATTCAAGGCCCTGTCCGAACCGCCTGAATCATCCGAACCAACCGAACCTCTGGACTCCGAATAAATCTCATGACCGACTCAATCCGCATCGGCCTTGTCTCCATCAGCGATCGTGCCTCCAGTGGCGCCTACGAAGACAAGGGCCTGCCCTCACTGAAGGAATGGCTGGCTCGGGCTCTGACCAGTCCGTTCGAAGTCTGCGAAAAGCTCATCCCGGACGAGCAGGCCACCATTGAGACGACCCTGAAATCGCTGGTGGATCACGAGGGATGCTCACTCGTGCTGACCACGGGCGGAACCGGACCTGCCGTACGCGACGTCACGCCCGAAGCGACGCTGGCAGTCGGCGATCGGGAGATGCCGGGCTTTGGTGAGCAGATGCGTCAGATCAGCCTGAATTTCGTGCCAACTGCCATTTTGTCGCGGCAGGTCGCAGTGATTCGTGGCCAGGCGTTGATCATCAACCTGCCGGGGCAACCCAAATCAATTCAGGAAACACTGGAAGGCCTGCGGGACGCTGACGGCAAGCAAAGGGTCCACGGAATTTTCGCTGCGGTGCCCTACTGCCTTGATCTGATCGGCGCACCGTATGTGGAGACCGACGAGGCAATCTGCAAGGCATTCCGGCCGAAGTCTGCGATCAGGCCCAGCACCCAGACAGGTTGACGCAGTCGCGCGCTCAGCGACGACGTGTCTCGAAGACGCCCTGCACTTCGCCGATCGTCGCCAGCACCTTGTTCAAGGTCCTGCCATCCGGCACGTCGACAGTAAACAGCATCTGCGCGATCTGGTTCTTCGTTGCTGTCTGAACGGCCGTGACATTCATCTTGTCCCGGGCAAAAACCTCGGTGACATCACGCAGGAGTCCGGGCCGGTCGTTGGCCTTCACAACGACATCAACCGCGTAGTGACGCAAACGATCTGCCTGACCGGTTGGCCGATTGCCCCAGTCGGTCTCGAGAACTCGCTCGGGCGCCGCCGCAGCCATTCGAGCAAAAGTCTGGCAGCCGGCGCGATGCACCGAAACCCCGCGACCACGCGTGACAAAACCGACGATCTCATCCGGTGGGACCGGTCTGCAGCATCTTGCCAACTGCGTCATCAGCAGGTCGATACCGACCACCAACACACCGTCATCAGGGCGACGGCGATCTCCCGTGCCTGCACGCTCAATGGCCGCAAGCGCCGCCTCGTCGCCGGATTCTGCAAGCGCCTGTGCGCTTTCCGGGGTTTCGGTGCGACCGGCACTTCGGATTGCGTCCTCCAGCAGCCGTGGCCCGATTTCATCCCTGGCAACCGCCACGAACATCGCGTCAACTCCAGGCTGCCCGAGTCGCTGAGCCAGCAGATCGAAGGCCAGCGCGGTGCGCCCCTCACGCTGCAACGCACGTTCGACCCGCTCACGCCCAGCAATCTGAGCATTTTCAAGCTCCTGGGCATTAAACCATTGACGCACCTTGTTACGCGCACGGTTGGAATGGACGTAACCGAGCTGCGGATTGAGCCAATCGCGCGACGGACCATCGTTGGCGGCGCCCGCTTTCGCGCTGACGATCTGAACGGTCTGGCCACTCTTGAGCGTCGTGTTCAAGGGCACCATGTGCCCGTCCACGTGGGCTCCACGACAGCGATGGCCCAATTGTGTATGCACGTGATACGCAAAATCGATCGGGGTGGCTCCCACTGGCAGCTCGATGACCCGCGCATCTGGCGTCAAGACGTAGATATGCTCATTGGGCATGGCAGCGGCCGCACCACCACCGCCGAGTTCGGAACCAACTTCACGCTGCCAGGCCAACAGTTGCCGGATCCAGGCGATCAGTTCGTCCTGTGAGCGAGCGCCAGCCTCTGCCGCCCCTGACGATCCGGTTGAACGCTCCTTGTAACGCCAATGCGAGGCAACGCCATACTCAGCGAACTCATGCATCTCACGGGTTCGGATCTGCACCTCCAGGTAGCGACCATCATCTGCGACGACCACCGTATGCAGCGACTGATAGCCATTGGCCTTGGGCCTGGCGATGTAGTCGTCATATTCCTCGGGGACAGGTGCCCAGCGCTCATGGATCATGGCCAGAGCGGTATAGCAGTCCGACACCTCTGGAACGATCACGCGCAGCCCCCTCAGATCGCGGATGCCGTCCAGCGGGCGCTGCTTGGCCTGCATCTTGTTCCAGATGCTGAAGATATGTTTGGGACGGCCAGAGACATCGCCACGGATACCGGCCGAAGTGAGCATCTGCCCCACCTGCAAGATCGCCTCACTGACAAACTGCTCGCGCTCACGGCGCTTTCCCTCAAGCTCTCGGGCCAGCTGGCGATAGACATCCGGTGAATCGAAGCGAAAAGCAAGATCCTCCAGCTCCCATTTCAACTGCCACAGACCGAGTCGATTGGCCAGCGGCGCAAGCACCTTCAGGGTCTGGTGTGCAATTCCTTCTTCAGGCGGAGTGCGGCTCAAAACGTGCCAACGAAGCGTCTGCAACCGTGATGCCAGGGCGATCAGAACAACCCGGATGTCGGATGCCATCGCCAGCAGCATCCGACGCAGGGTTTCGGTCTGGGCACTGTCGGCCTGACCACTC
>JAURMJ010000303.1 GCA_030830765.1 Quisquiliibacterium sp. | reverse complement strand
TGATCGGCAGGCCAGAAGCGCGATGAATCGGCCGTCAACACTTCGTCCATCAGGTGCAGCGTCCCCTGTTCATCAAGACCAAACTCGAACTTGGTATCGGCAATGATGATCCCGCGGCCGGCCGCGTAATCACTTGCCCGCTGATAAAGCTCGATGCTGATCGAGCGGATACGCTCAGCCAGATCCTGGCCGATCCGAGCGCAGGTCTCATCGAAACTGATGTTCTCGTCATGCTCGCCCAGATCAGCCTTGGCCGCCGGCGTAAAGATCGGCGCTGGCAGCTTGGCGGCCTGCTCAAGGCCGACTGACAGCTCAATGCCGCAGATGGATCCGGTGGCCTGGTAATCCTTCCAGCCCGAGCCGATCACATACCCGCGGACAACTGCCTCGACAAGAATCGGCTTCAGGCGCTTGACAACCATCGAGCGGCCTCGCACCTGCTCGAGCTCATCCGCGGCAACCACAGCCTCAGGTTCGATCCCGGTCAGATGATTGGGTACGACATCGCCAAGCAGGTCGAACCAGAACTGCGACATCTGGTTCAGCACCCTGCCCTTGTCGGGAATCGGCTCGGCCAGCACGACGTCGAAGGCCGAAAGTCGGTCCGACGTGACGATCAGAAGCTTGTCATCACCAACTGCATAGTTATCGCGAACCTTGCCGCGCCCGAGCAAAGGCAGCGTGTGAAGATTCGATTCGTACAGTGCCGGACGGCCGGTCGTCCCCATGTGCAAGGCTCCTAAAACCGGTATTTTGCCCGATCAGAGAAAACCGGCAGTCAGCCAAGCGCAACCGACCGGTTTGAACCGGCTCAATCCCGCTCCGCGCGCTGCCGCAGCAAGGAACCCCTTCAGAGATACGGCTTGAGCCAACCAAGCCCGGCCGATGTGCCAGCCTTGGGACGATATTCGCAGCCAATCCAGCCTTCGAACTTCAGTTCATCAAGCAGTTCGAACAGATACGGATAGTTGATTTCGCCGATGTCCGGTTCGTGACGAGCAGGCACGCCCGCAATCTGGATATGCCCAACACCGCCCAGATATTGGCGGATCTTCATGGCCAGATCGCCCTCGACGATCTGACAGTGATAAAGGTCCATCTGCACCTTGACATTCGGCAACCCGATTCGCTCGACGATCGCATGCGCGTCAGCCTGCGTGTTGAGCAGATAGCCGGGAATATCGCGCGTATTGATCGGTTCCAGAAGCATGTCCAGGCCGGCGTCGCCAAGCCGCTTTGCAGCCCAGCTCAGGTTGTCCACGTACAGCTCGCGCTGGGCGGTACGCTCACTCTCGCGCTGCAACAGACCGGCCATCACGTGCACCCTCGGGCAATTCAGTGCCTTGGCATATTCGATGGCCTTATCGATGCCTTCACGGAATTCATCGCGACGCCCCGGCAGGCTTGCAATGCCCCGCTCACCGGCCTCGAAACTGCCCGGCGGCGCGTTGAACAGCGCCTGCTGCAAGCCGTGACGATCGAGCTCGTCGCGGATCGCCTGCGCAGGAAACTCATACGGAAACAGGAACTCAACCCCCTTGAAACCGTCGGCCGCACAGGCCTCGAAACGATTCAGGAAGGGTACCTCGGTGTACATCATCGACAGGTTGGCTGCGAAACGCGGCATCGTCTGACTCCTTTCAGCTTGGGTAAAGTGTAGGCGAGAAATACAAACTGCCGAATTGGCTGACCCCACCATGCGAAGGGAGTGCACGTGAGCTGGCAACCGGAACTTGATGATCTGCAGCGACGCCGACAACTTGCCAAGGAGCTCGGCGGGGCGGACAAGGTCGCTCGCCACCGCGCGGCCGGGAAACTGACCGTCCGCGAACGCCTTGACGGGCTGGTCGACCCGGGAAGCTTCCAGGAAATCGGCTCGATTGCCGGTTTTCCCGAATACGACGAGAACGGCCAGCTGACCGGCATGACCCCAGCCAATGTGGTCTGTGGCCATGCTCGCATCGATGCTCGCCCTGTGTTCGTGACCGGCGACGATTTCACGGTCCGGGGCGGCGCGAACGATGGCGGACTGCGGAACAAATTCACGTTTGCGGAGGTCACTGCCGCCAACTGGCGCATTCCGCTCGTGCGTCTGGTCGACGGCACCGGCGGCGGCGGCTCGGTCAAGCATCTGGAGACCAGCGGGCGGACGCCGTTACCCGAGGCCATCCATTTCACTGACATGGTTGCAGCCCTCGACGAGGTCCCGGTCGTTGCGCTGGGCCTGGGCTCGGTCGCCGGCATGGGCGCGGCCCGGGTCTGCGGCAGCCACTACTCGCTGATGGTGCGCGGCAGCTCCCAGCTATTCGCGGCCGGCCCGCCGGTGGTCGCCCGAACCGGCCAGGTGCTGACCAAGGAGGAATTGGGCGGAAGCTCGATTCATGCAAAGAACGGCACCATCGATGATGAAGTCGAGAGTGAGGCTGAAGCCTTTGCACGCGCACGTCGATTCCTGTCCTACCTGCCAGCCTCGGTGCACGAGGCACCGCCACGCACACCCAGTTCGGACCCGGCCGACAGGTCTGACGAAAGCCTGTTGAGCATCGTGCCGCGCGAGGCCCGCAAGGTCTACAAGATGCGCACAATTTTGCAGTCAGTGCTCGATTCAGACAGCTTCTTCGAAATCGGCCGAGCCTGGGGCAAGTCAGTCATCACCGGACTGGCGCGGCTTGACGGCTGGCCGGTCGCCATCCTGGCCAGCGACCCTTATCACTACGGAGGCGCCTGGACCGCAGACGCCTGTCGCAAGGCCATCCGCCTGATCGATCTGGCCCAGACCTTTCAGTTGCCCGTCGTGCATTTTGTCGACATTCCGGGTTTCCTGATCGGCAAGCAGGCCGAGGAATCCGGTGTCATGCGGTTCGGCACGCAGGCCCTGGCCGCAGTGCGCCGCAGCACCGTGCCCTGGTGCGCGATCATGGTGCGCAAGGCCTTCGGCATGGCAGCGCTGACTCAACGCAACGGCTCGCGCTCTTTCATGCGCTATTCATGGCCCTCGGCACAATGGGGATCTCTGCCGATCGCCGGTGGCGTGGAAGCGGCTTACCGCGCCGTCATTGAAGCTGCGCCCGACCCTGCGGCCAAGCGGGCCGAAATCGAGGCCAGACTGGAAACCTTTCAATCGCCGATCCGCTCGGCCGAAGCCTTTGGCATCGAGGAACTCATCGACCCGCGCGAGACCCGCAAACACCTGTGTGACTTTGCGCATCTGGCAGCGCCATTGCGGCGCCCAGGCACCGGTGGAGGCTATCGCTGCTGAACCGCTCATCCCGAATGATCTGAATCGATGGTCTTACGATCGTCGTGGACCAGCCAGTCGTGCCTGGGCGAATAACCTGCATGAATGGCTATCTCAAAGCATCGCGCTCGCATAGTGAAAAACTGCGCTTTCAGAAGCAGGCACGACGTTTAAACTGCACCACATGAGCCAGATCGAGTCCCGCTGAATGAACCGCACTGCGTCGCGCCATCTGCAGCCTTTCGCCGGTCAGGACATCCGCACATTGATCGAGGCTCAGGCCAGTGTGCGTGGCGATCACCCGTACCTTGTCTGGCGTCCGTTCAACGGGCCTCGGCAGGTTTGGACTTACGCACAATTCGCCGAGCGGATCGCGCGTTTTGCAGCCGGACTGCACGCGCGGGGCGTAAAAGCCGGCGACCGGGTGCTGGTCCATCTGGACAACTGTCCGGAGGCGGTTTTCTCCTGGTTCGGTTGCGCCTGGCTGGGAGCGGTGGCGGTGACCACCAATGCCCGATCCACAGCGCAGGAACTCAATTACTTCGCCGACCATGCCCAGGTCGTTGCCGGCATCACGCAGCCGCGCTTCGCCGAACTGGTCAGTGCGTCCTGCCCGGGTTTGCGCTGGCTGGCTGTCACGCAGACCGACAATGGCGATGACGCTGGCTCATCCAGGCCGTCGGCAATCGACTCATTCGATGCCATCGATGCCGACCCGTCACAGCTGCCCGGGCGCGCCTCTGATCCACTGGCTCCGTTCAGCATCCAATACACCTCAGGCACGACCTCACGCCCCAAGGGCGTGCTGTGGACGCATGCCAATGCGCTCTGGGGCGCCAGGATCAATGCGATCCATGAAGGGCTGATGCCTCAGGATGTCCACCTGGTCACGCTGCCGCTGTTCCACACCAATGCCCAGGCTTATTCGATGCTGGCCGCGTTGTGGGCAGGGGCCACAGCGGTCGTGCAGCCGCGCTTTTCCGCGAGCCGATTCTGGCCGGTCTCCATCGAAGAAGGCTGCACCTGGACGTCGATGGTGCCGTTTCACGCCCGCGCGCTGATCGACCGCGAGGTGCCGCGTCATACCTACCGGCTCTGGGGCAGCGCCGTCTGCTCGCCGCCCTACGACAAGACCTTCGGCATCAAGACCCTTGGCTGGTGGGGCATGACCGAGACCATCACGCAGGGCATTGTCGGCAACCCGCAGCTACCCAATGAACCGATGTCCTGCGGCCTGCCCGCGCCGGAGTATGAGATCCGCATTGAGGTTGACGGCCGGGAAGCCGAACCCGGTGAAACCGGCGAACTGAAGATCCGCGGCATTCGTGGACTATCGCTGTTTGCCGAGTACTTGAACAACCCGCAAGCGACCGCAGACTCCTTCGACGAGAACGGCTGGTTCATCACGGGAGACCGGGTGCGCCTTGGCGAAACGGGCTGGTTGTTTTTTGCAGACCGCAGCAAGGACATGCTTAAGGTCGGCGGCGAGAACGTCGCAGCTTCCGAGATCGAATCCATTGTCATGCAGGTGCCTGGCGTCATCGAAGTGGCCGTGGTCGGCAAGAAACATGCAATGCTCGATGAAGTTCCGGTTGCCTTCGTACGCTGCGCTGTCATTGACCCGGAAGCAAGGCAGGCCCTGATCGCAGCGATCGACCAGCAATGCACTGCAGCACTGGCCGACTTCAAACGACCTCAAGAGATTCGCGTTGTCGATGAACTGCCGCGTTCGACTCTTGAGAAGATTGCAAAGAACCAGTTGCGAGAGCTGCTTGAGCGGCAGGTGTCGCAGTAACGACCACTGAAATTAACCGGGGATTAGTCAGATGAACGTCGCATGGTGCACGCTAACCGAACTGGCCGGACTCCTTCGAGACCGGAAGATCTCCTCTGAAGAACTGGCACAGGTCTTTTTGTCACGGATCGAAAAAGCTGATCCGACCTTGCATGCATTCGTAGACGTCTACCAAGAGGAGGCTCTATCGCTTGCGCGAGCGGCTGACCAGGCCAGGTCATCCGGCATGCCTCTGGGTGTCTTGCACGGGATTCCGGTCGCCCTGAAGGATCTTCTCGATATCGACGGACGGATCTGCACACTGGGTTCGCGCCATTACGAATCGAGAGTAGCGACCGAAACAGCCGCCACGGTCGAGCGCCTGCTGGCCGCCGGAATGGTGCCGCTCGGCCAGACACACATGACTGAATTTGCATTCGGTGGATGGGGCACCAATCCGCTGATGGGTACGCCGCACAACCCTTGGGACCTCAAAGTGCACAGGGTCCCCGGGGGGTCATCCAGCGGAACCGGCGTCGCAGTTGCGGCAGGCCTCGCGCCAGTCGGGATCGGCAGCGACACAGGTGGCTCAGTCAGGATTCCCAGTGCGTTCAACGGCCTGACCGGGTTGAAGGTCACGCATGGACGTATCAGTCTGCATGGCACCGGGCTATTGAGCTGGACGCTGGACACCATCGGCCCCATGGGACGCAGCGTGAGCGACTGCGCGCTGGTGCTCGATGCACTTGCAGCGCCGGACCCGCGCGACCCGACCACCTTGTCGCAGCCTGTTGAGCGCTTCGCTCGTGATCCCCGAGCCATCCGCGGAATGCGGATCGCGCTGCCCGATGCGACTCAGTTACCGCCGTTCACGGACCCCGGCATTCTGGACGCTTGGCAGTCAGCGGCTCGCACCTTGGAGTCTCTCGGAGCCCATCTGATTCCTGTGAAGCTGCCCGACTGGTACTTCGAGCTTTCAGTTCCCGCTGGCCGAATCATTGCTTCGGAGTGCTACACCCTGCACAGTGACTACGTTCACGATCCAAAAGCCCGACTGGGCCCGGCTGTACGTGAGCGGATACTTGCTGCCACTCGTTTTGAACCGGGCGAATATGCCCAAGTCCTGCGCACCATGGCGCAGCGCCGGGCAGAGTTCGCCGCATGGTTCGCAGACTATGAGGCGATTCTGCTGCCGTCTTCGGCGATCCCGGCGATTGCGATTGCCGACGTCGACGAAGCCTCGCCAATACCGGGCTATCTGACACGACCGGCCAATTACTTGGGGCTGTGTGGTCTGTCACAGCCGGCGGGACTCGTCGGGGGACTCCCGGTGAGCATTCAACTGGTCGGCAAGCCTTTTGACGAGCATACGGTGCTCTCTATCGGACAGGCTTACGAAAGTGTGACCACCCACCATACCCAGCATCCGAACCTCGGTGCATTGGGACTCGAATGAAATGCTCTTCGACCAGAATGATCGGTTGCCTTGGCTTGGCATGTCAGTCCCGATAGGCTCGCCACGATGATGCACTCCAGCGGAACTTCGAACACGCTCGACCGGGAACACGCAGACCGGATTTTCCGTCGCTTTGCCTGGCTCCTCGGGATCAGCGTAACCGGCTACTTCCTTCTGGTGCCGGTTCTCGGCCTGAACATCGCTTTCCACTTCTACATGATGCTGTGGATCACGATGGCTTCAGCCTTCAATGTATCGTCCGGATTTTCCGGATACATGCCCTTCGGTTTCGTCGCCTTTTACGGAGTGGGTGCGTTCACAACTGCCATTCTTGTCAAGAAGGTTGGTCTCTCCATTGCCCTCGCATTACCGGCTTCAGGTCTTGCGGGCGTGTTGCTCAGCCTGCTGTTCGCGCCCACGCTGCGGCTGTCTGGAATCTATTTTGCAATCGTCAGCCTTGCTCTGGCCGGAATCTGTCGATTGACAATCTCGAACTTGCCGGAGGAACTCACCGGAGGCAGCTTCGGCCTGCAGCTTGGAAGCCGTGCCGAGCCGCTTCAGGCGTTCTATCTGATGATGATCGTCATGCTTCTGGCGTTGGGCACAATTCTCTGGCTGTCTCGGTCCCGGCTTGGAAAGGCCCTGAGGGCAGTACGCGATGATGCCGAGGCTGCTGACATGATGGGCATCAATGTCGGATGGGTCAGGCTCAAGGGGTGGATGATCGCCGCATTTTTCCCGGGGCTCTGTGGTGGGGTCGAGGCCTGGTACACAAACATCGTTGACACTGAAACTGCATTCAATACGCTGATCACCGCCAAGACGGTCATTTACGCGGTCGCCGGGGGCCTTGGTACCGTGACTGGCCCCGTCGTGGGAGCGATTGTGATGTCCTGGCTCGATGAGCTCGTGTGGCGCAGGTTTCCGCTGGTCAATCTGCTGATCCTTGGCATCGCAACGATGATGCTGGTACTTTTTCTGCCGCGAGGAATCGTTGGCAGCATCCTGCGCGCCCGTCCGCAATGGCGCCGATTCATCCCATGAGGTCCGAATGTCGATCCTCGTTCTGAACGGCTTGATCAACGGTCTGATTGTTGGCGCAATCTACGCCATGCTCGGACTGAGTCTTTCGCTGCTGTATGGAGTTCTGCGCATCGTGAATTTCGCCCATGGCGAACTCGTCATCGGCGGGTCTTTCGTCGCCTATGTGCTTTTCTCATCCACGGGTCTGCCGCCGCTGGCCAGTGCTCCAATTGCAGCAGTCGGTTTCTTTCTGTTCGGCTGGTTCGCTTACTACCTGCTGATTCCCCGCCTGTCCCGAAGCGATGATCCAGAAACCATGTCCTTTCTGCTGATGTACGGTCTGTCGATCACACTCTCTGCAGCGATGTTATTGAGCTTCGGTGCCGACTCCCGTTCGATCGATTACGAGTTCAAACCGGTCTCAGTGGCAATTGGTCAGGTGTACGTTTCAACCGCCAGAATTTATGCGCTGGGCGTCACGGTGCTCATCACGGCAGCGATGGGATGGTTCCTGTACCGCACGCTGCCCGGCAAAGCTTTGCGCGCCGCTCAGATGAATCGCGAAGCAACCCAGATCATCGGCGTCAACATCATCCGGCTGTCCGCGCTTGCATTTGCAATTGCTTGCGGTATCGCCGGTCTGACAGGTGTTCTCATCGCACTGGTATTCCCCGCCTTCAATCCGTTCTCTGGCGCAGAATATTCAATCATCGGGTTTATCGTGATCGTACTCGGTGGGCTTGGCAATCCGGTCGGTGCACTGATCGCCGGTATCTTTTACGGCGTTGCAGAGCAGATGGCATCCGTATTTCTACCGCAGGCCCTCGCACAGATCGTCGGATTTGGGATTTTGGTCGGTACGATCCTGCTTCGACCCACGGGTTTGTTCGGATGGCGGGCGATGCGATGAGCGGCGCTATTGAAGTCAATGGACTTGTCAAACGTTTTGGCGGTCTGACTGCGCTGGATGGCGTCGGGTTCTCCGCCCAACCCGGACAGGTTCTGGGCATCATTGGTGTAAACGGAGCCGGCAAGACGACGCTGATGAACTGCATCTGCGGCATCTACCGGCCTGATGCGGGTGAAATCCGAGTCGCCGGTGTAAACGTCAGCGGCCGCAGTCCGCACGAAATTGCACATCAGGGCGTCGGCAGGACATTCCAGATTCCACGGGTATTCGGTCGGATGACCCTGATCGACAATCTGCTGGTGCCGGTCCTTGACCGCAATGTGCCTGAGCGGCAACTGCTCGAGCAGGCAGAGGCTGTGCTGGAACAAATGCGGTTGATCGACCTGCGACACAATCATGCCGATGAGCTGTCGGGTGGACAGCAAAAGCTACTCGAAATGGCCCGGATGCTGATGCCAGACCCCAAGGTCGTCATGCTCGATGAACCTTTCGCCGGAGTCCATCCGCAGCTGTGCCGATTTATGATCGAGCAGATCGAGTCGATGCGTGAAAATGGCAAAACCGTCTTACTGATCAGTCATGATCTGACCTCGATTTATCGACTGTCGAACACCCTGATCGCAATGAATCAGGGCCAGGTTATCGCAAGCGGCGGGGTCGAGGATATCCGCAGCAACCAGCAAGTGATCGAGGCCTACCTTGGCGACTGAATCATCGAAATCGACCTCACCGCCCTC
>JAURMJ010000302.1 GCA_030830765.1 Quisquiliibacterium sp. | reverse complement strand
TCAACGTAGTTCTCTTCGGTTTCCTTGACCAGCTCAGATTCCTTGGCAACATCCGCATAGGCCTGCATGGCAGCCAGCGATGTGCTTTCAGAGGCGTCGAGCAACTCATAAAAACGCACCAGCCTTGCATAGCCAAGGCGGCTCACCTCGCTGCGGGTGAAGAAACCATCAAACAGCATCTGCTGCAGCGTGATGCCGACGCCACTGCGCGTGAAGTCGCGCGAGCCGATATCCGGCCGATCCAGCCATTCCTTGCCGGTGGATCCGATCACGTCGACCTGCGGCTTGTAGCCTGAGCGAGCAAAGTCCTGCTCGAAGCCGGAGGCGGTGAACTCACGCCAGCGGGCCTGGATTTCGGGGTTGGTGACGACAGCCTTGCGGGTGACATCAACCAGCTGTTTGGGGAGTGATTGGGCCTGGGCCGCGCCGACTGCACCCAACGCGGTAAATGCAACAGCCAGCGCCATTCGCATTGACTTGTTTTGTTTCATGACCATTCCTCTGCTCAAATAGTGCTTTGGTCGCCTCAGACGATCGAACTACGCTGTAGGCATTCAGAATAGTAGGTAATTGACTAGGCTGCTAGACGACGGTTTTTGCGTTTAAAACGTATCTTCGACTCACGGTCTAACATAAGTATATCTTTACATTGTGATGCGCGATATCAGGTCAACCCCTTATTTTGTTGTGATAAGCCAATCGGTTGAACCCATTCGGGTGAGTGGTGGGCTGGTTCATGCGCCGGTCCCGGCCAATCAGGTTTGATTTGATTCGACCTACGGCCAGGCGGTTTTCAACGGGACTACGCCACGCGTTGTTCGCTGTCGCCGTGGTTCTGGCCGCCGTGGCGTCGTTGGGTCAGGCTGCTGCCAACCTTGACCGTATGCAGACGCTGGCGCTTGAGCGCTACGGGCAGCGCTCCGCCGACACGGTCGCCGCCTGGCGCCGAATGCTCGAGGAGGCCAAGGAGCTGGACGAACTTGGTCGGCTGCAGGCGGTCAATACCTTCTTTAACCGCGCCGTCCGTTTCCAGGACGACATCGAGGTCTGGAACGAAAAGGATTACTGGGCTTCGCCGCTTGAGTTCATGGGCAGAGGAGCCGGTGATTGTGAAGATTTCTCGATCGCCAAATACATCAGTCTGCTGAATCTGGGCGTCCCGAATGAAAAGCTGCGGATGATTTATGTCCGCGCCAAGGTAGGGGGTCGTGCGGTGGCGCATATGGTCCTCGGCTACTACGCGTCACCGGAGGAAGAGCCCTTGCTTCTGGATAATCTGATTGGCAGCATCAGGCCCGCGTCGCGGCGCCCCGATCTGTCGCCGGTATTCAGCTTCAACAACGCGGGGCTTTGGGTTCCCGGTGCAACAGCTTCGGCTGCTGATCCGACGGCACGCCTGTCGCGCTGGCGCGACGTGCTGGAGAAGATCCGTGCCGAAGGCTCCAATTGAGAGCGTGATCCGCGTGAAATTACCCCGCATACGAGGCACAATGGCCGCAAGTGACCTCCTAGCCGGTGGGCGCATGGATGCCTGCCCGGGGTCGGTGGCGAATTGTCGAGAGGCTGTCCTATGTCCCTGATCAAGCAACTATGGATCGCGATTGCGCTGGTGATGACAATCGCCTTCGGTGGCAGCCTGCTCGTCAGTGTGCTGTCGGCAAGGCATTACCTGGAGCAGCAGCTTCAGGTCAAGAACATCGATAACGCGACTTCGCTGGCACTGTCATTGAGCCAGCTCGACAAAGACCCGGTCACCATCGATCTGCAGATTTCGGCGCAATTCGACGCCGGCCACTATCGGTTCATTCGCATTCAGTCGCCTAACGGGGCCGTGCTTGCCGAACGGGTATTCAAGGGGGCGCTCGAAGGTGCGCCTTCCTGGTTCGTGAGCCTGATCCCGATTCATGCTGAGCCGGGCCGTGCGCAGGTGCTCGATGGCTGGAAGCAGTTCGGCACCCTGACGTTGGCCAGCCATGATCAGTACGTCTACAAGAGTCTGTGGCAGGGCATGATCGAACTGCTGGTCTGGTTCCTGGTCGGCAGCATCAGCCTTGGTCTCGCCGGTACGCTGGCAATCCGCTCGATTACGCGGCCTTTGCGACAAGTCGTCGAGCAGGCGGATGCAATTGCTAAACGCCAGTTCGTGACGATTGCCGAACCGCGCACGCCTGAGATGCGCTCAATGACGCGGGCACTCAATGACATGGTCGGGCGCCTGAAGGCGATGTTCGCAGATGAGGCGGCCAGGCTGGAATCGCTGCGTCGCAGAATCAACCACGATTCGCTCACCGGGGTCGGCACACGCGAGTTCTTCATGTCGAATCTGCGTGAGACTCTGGACGGTGAGCAGGCGGCGCCCAGTGGCAGCCTGGCTCTGGTCGCGCTGGCCGATCTGATCGAACTCAATGCCCGACTCGGTCATCGACGCGTCGACGAGGTCTTGCAAAGCTTCGGACAACTGCTGACCCGGTATGCCGAAGGACAGGCAGGGAGCAGCGTCGGTCGGTTGCGCGGCAGTGAATTTGCGATTGTGATTCCGGGTGATGACAGCCCGGCGCAGGTTGCGAAGTGCCTGAATGATCTGCTGGCCCATGAATGGCTTCCGACGATTGATAGCAAGCCGTTGGATATGTTCCATGTCGGTGTTGTGCCATTCCATCGGGGAGACAGCATTGGCGACCTGTTGACGCGTCTTGAGCAGATGCTTGCACAAGCGCGCAGCAAGGGACCGAATCAATGGCAGGCCCTCGAAAGTGTAATGCCCAGGCTGACCTTGCCTGCCGAGCGCTGGCGCAAGTTGCTGACTGATGCTGCTGCCGGTGAGGCGCTGAGTCTGGCCTTCTTCCCTGTCCGGGATGGGGGCGGGCAGAAGGTCCTTCATCAGGAAGCTGTGTTGCGGATGCGACCGGTTGGCAGTGAGGTGATGATCACCGCAGGAGAATTCCTGCCGATGGCCGCGCATCTGGGCATGACCGCACCGATCGATCTGGCCATGATCCGTCTGGCCCTTGAGCATCTGAAGCACACCGAGGGCGATCTTGCAGTCAACTTGTCCATTGAAACGGTGACTGACTTCCATTTCCGCAATCAGCTGATCCTGCTGCTGCAGTCAGTGCCCTCGATGTGCGGCCGCTTGTTGTTCGAGGTGCCCGAGTACGGGGTGTTCCGGCAATTCGATGCGTTCCGCGATCTGGCGCGAAGCCTGAAGCAGCTCGGGTGCCGGGTTGGGATCGAGTACTTTGGACAGCACCTGGTCGACAGTGACAAGCTGTCCGCGCTCGGGCTGGATTACATCAAGCTGAATCCCGCCCTGCTGGGCGATCTTGATGACAACCCGGGCAATCAGGAACTTGTCAAGGGCATCTGTGGTCTTGCGCATGCACTGGGTATTCAGGTGATTGCGCTTGGCGTGCAGAACGCGAAGCAGTTGCCACTGCTGGTCTCGCTCGGGGTGGATGGCGCAACGGGACCTGGCCTGGCCTGATTCAGCTGCTCGGCAGGACGATTTTTTGATTGAAATCGACGCCGCACAGACGCGCATACTCTTCAAGCGGTCGGGCGTCGCCCAGGCCGTAGCGGTCGATCTGCAGAACCGCTTCCGGATCGTTGCAAACTTCACCGGACAGCAGATGGCGCACGCGCGCGAATGATCGCGCATTTATCGAAGGCCAGTCACGATTGTCGCGCCAGTGTTTCGGGCGGCCGCGGTCATGCGTGTAGTCGTGATAGATCAGCACATCGTTCGGTGCGTACAGGTCCCAGCCATGGGTCCATAGTCGCGCCGACAGCGTGACCTCTTCACCATGGAAATACAGGTGCGGATCGTATGGCACCTCATCGAAGGCGCGGATCGGTGCGAACAGGCAGCCGGCTCCGACCAGCGCACACGGGATTGGCTCAACCGGTCTTTGTTCATAAGCAATGCTGCGGCTGTTGACCATCAGCACACCGTGTTCGTTGAACTCCTTGGGCTTGGTCACCGGAATGATCGGCGCATGTAATTTGCGCGGCGGCTCATAGGGAACCGGATGGCAGGTGAGCACTGAGCGGGGACTGGCAAGGCGTGCGTGCATCTGAATGAAACGCTGATCCCAGCCTTGCGCAAAGCGCGTATGACTGTCGATCTGCAGAAACCATTGTTCGTCACCTCGCAACTCGGTCAGGATCCGGTGCCGGGCCCAGCAAGGGCCAAGACTTGCCGAGGCCTGTACACACATTTGGCGTACTTGCGGATGCTCCGGTGCAAGGCAGTCGTCATCGACCCCGGGCATCACCTGCGACAGGACACCGACGCGAATGCGCTGCGGATGCGCCGCCTGGGCGAACAGATCCTCGATGGTCGGGGTGATCTCAGTGTCGCGATAGT
>JAURMJ010000301.1 GCA_030830765.1 Quisquiliibacterium sp. | reverse complement strand
TGAATGGCGGATCCACCAGGGGAACGGAGAATTAACGGTCAGGGACACCGGGATCGGCATCGCGGCTGAGCATCTACCCCGACTGTCGGAGCGCTTCTATCGGGTGGACCGGGGCAGATCCCGGGAGACCGGCGGTACAGGGCTCGGTCTTGCAATCGTCAAGCACATCATGACCCACCACGGGGGGCGACTGCTGATCAACAGTCGTATCGGCGTCGGCAGCGCGTTTACACTTTCGTTCCCAGGCAGGCGACTGCTCGAAGCCGTGCGCCCAGCCATGCCCTGAAGCTTTGCGATTCAGGTCCCTCGCGAGGCCTTGGAAAAATCGCCGCCTGCATGGCGCATATCGACTCCCTCCACAACATTGACGACGTACTCTGCAATGTTCTTGGCGTGATCACCGATCCGCTCGATGGACTGCACAATAAAAACCAGATTGAGCGTACCCGATACGCAGGATGGCTCGCTGCTCATCAACGCAGCCAGGTCTGCATTCAGGGTATCTCTCAGTTGATCGACCTCGGTATCCTGAGCAACCAGTCGGGTGGCCACCTGCGGATCATGGCGCAGGAAGGCATCCAGCGCCTGCTGCAGCATCTCACGGACCGCCTCGGCCATCTGGCTGATTTTGACGAAAGGGATCTTTCCCCGATTACTGTGCTGTTCAAGTTCGCGCACCCGCTTGGCGATCTTCTTGGCCTCATCCCCGATCCGCTCCAGGTCGTTGACGGTATGGAGCGTTCCGATCACTTCACGCAGATCGATGGCGAGCGGTTGGCGCTTGGCGAGAATCCGATTGCAGATGATGTCGGTCTGGATGTGGTAATTGTTGACCACTTCCTCATCAATCAGCACTTGCGAAACGAGGCGCAGATCAGAATGTTCGATTGCCTCGACCGCTCGCGCAACCTGCTTTTCAACCAGACCGCCCATGGCCATCACGGTACTGCGCATTCCGTCGATGTCCGCGTCAAACGCCTTCAGAGTGTGTTGCATCAAAGACTCCAGATTCAACGTCCCAGCCGCCCGATTCCGGCGGATGCGATTCAAAACATAGCTTACGACTGCAATGACTGCAGATTACACGTAACAATGCCTATGCCGATGTCTACTTTGTGGAATGATCCCGGTTACACATTACATGCGTGTGACAAACGCCGCTTCACACCGCGATATCGCTCGGGCAAAACCTCTCATTTCAGGCCATGAACCACCACCCCTCCCCAGTTACCCAGGACGCGGAACTACGCGCACCTGAGTCTCCAAAAGCCCTTTTTCTGGCCTTCAACCGTCTGTCGCTGCGCGGGTTCGGAGGGGTCCTGCCACTGGCTCAGCGCACACTCGTCGAAGAAGAGCGCTGGATGACAAACAGCGAGTTCGTCGAAACCCTGTCGATGGCCCAGGTCCTTCCGGGTCCGAACATCGGCAACATGGCACTGATGATCGGCGACCGGTTCTTCGGGCTGCGTGGCTCGCTGGCTGCCTTCACGGGCATGCTGGCAGCACCACTGGCGATCGTGATGACCCTGGCGATTTTATACGCGGGCTTTTCCGAGCAACCCCAGGTGGCCGCCGCCCTCAGAGGCATGGGCGCGGTCAGTGCCGGACTGATCGGTGCGGTCGGCATCAAGGCTTTATTGTCTCGCATGCCCGATCGCACCGGCTGGGCAGTCCTGTGCGCCACCTTCGTTCTGGTCGGGTTGATGCGCTGGCCGCTGGTCTGGGTCATGCTCACCCTGGGTACGATCTCGGTCGCACTGACCTGGAACAAGGGGCAGAAGAAATGAGCTTCGCAGACATCATTTCGCTGTTCACGCATTTCATGATGTTTTCACTGCTGTCGATCGGCGGCGCGATCACACTGGTTCCAGAAATGCATCGCTTCACTGTCGAGGAAAAAGGCTGGCTCGGAGACTACGAATTCACCTCGTCCATTGCCTTGGCTCAGGCATCGCCCGGGCCGAACATTCTGTTTGTGACCCTGATCGGCTGGAATGCAGCAGGCACCCTCGGGGCAATCGCGACCACGCTGGGAATCATCCTTCCCTCCTCGGTACTCGCGCTGTACGCGAACCGCTGGGCGCAGCACCGCGCAGACCGTCCCCTGGTCAAGGCCTTCAGAGGCGGGATGATTCCAATCACAGTCGGTCTGCTGCTTGCCACGGCCTGGGTGCTCGCCGAGCCGAACCTGGATAAACCGATTCTCATGCTGATCTCGCTGGTCAGCCTGACACTGACAATTCGCACGAAACTCAACCCGCTGTGGCTGATCGGTGGCGGTGGCCTGGCAGGCATGCTGCTCGGCGGCTGACCGCTCGGTCTCAGCGCACCTGAGCAACCACCACCGCAACGGCCGCAGTCAGCCGCTTGGCATAGTCGATGTGCAGGAATTCGTTCGGACCATGCGCATTGGACTTTGGCCCCAGGACGCCGGTAATCAGGAACTGCGCATCGGGGAAACGATCGCCAAGCATGTTCATAAAGGGAATCGTGCCGCCTTCGCCCATCCAGGCCGATGGCTTTCCATAGCACTGCTCAGAGGCCTGATCGAGCGCACGCAGCAGCCAGGGTGCAGTGGCCGGCGCATTCCAGCCGGTTGCACCATGATCCGGCGCAAAGCTGACCCGTGCCTGATAGGGCGGATCCTGCTCGAGCACACGCTTCATTTCCCAGGTCGCGCGCTCGGCATCGACGGTCGGCGGAATCCGCATGCTCAGCTTGAATACCGAGCGCGGACGCAATACATTCCCGGCCGAGTCGACGCCCGGGAATCCAGCTGCTCCGGTCACCGACAGCGCCGGCCGCCAGGTGCGGTTCAGGATGCCCTCCAGTGGATCAGTCGTGGTCGGCATCGAATGCATCGCGCCAGCCGGCTCATTGGGCCCATGCGAGCACCCGACCCAGGGAAACTGGCGCCAGACCTGCTCACCAAGAATGTCGGCCGCAGCGCGAGCCTGAACAAGACGCTCATCGGGCACCTGCGCATGCAGATCAGGCAGCAAGACCTGCCCGGTACGCGGATCATCGATCCGGTTCAGCAACTGACGAGCAATCCGGAATGAAGACGGCACAATGCCACTGGCATTGCCCGAATGCACACCTTCGTCCAGAATTTCGACGGTCAGCACACCGCCGACCAGACCACGCAGCGACGTTGTCACCCACAGCTGGTCGTAGTTGCCGCAGCCTGAATCCAGGCCGGCAACCAACTGCACCTGGCCCAGGCGCGGCGCGAGCAATTCG
>JAURMJ010000300.1 GCA_030830765.1 Quisquiliibacterium sp. | reverse complement strand
TGCCGCTGCCGCTGCCGCCGAAGGCTCGGATCCCGAGTCGATCGCTCTAGCCGTCCAGCAGGGACCCGGCGGCGAGGCAGAAGAGTCGTCGCAACCCTTCAGACGCTTCGGCCAGAAGATCGGGCGCAACGATCCCTGTCCATGCGGCTCAGGCAGGAAATACAAGCAATGTCACGGAAAGATTGGCTGATCCTGCGGACAGCTCTTCTTTGCGAATACTTCCGCGCAGCTTCGGGCGAGCCGAAGATGCGCTGTCCCTGATTCGCCAGAATTTCCGTTCTCCAAGGGTTTAGTCATGGCCGTCAATCTTTCCCGCCCCGATCCGGCGACCCTCTATCCGGTTGCCGGCGTCGAACTTGGCACTGCCAAGGCTGAAATTCGCAAGCCTGATCGGCGGGACCTGCTGGTGATCAAAATTGCCGAAGGGGCGACCACGGCAGGCGTGTTCACGAAGAATCGTTTCTGTGCAGCCCCGGTGCAGGTCTGTCGCGATCATCTGGCCGATGCAAGTGGTGTTCGCGCACTGGTCGTCAATACCGGCTGTGCAAATGCCGGTACCGGACAACCAGGGCTGGGCGACGCACTGACCAGCTGCGAATCACTGGCCGCCCTGATGGGCATCGAGACCCGACAGGTGTTGCCATTCTCGACCGGTGTCATCCTGGAGCGTCTGCCGATGGATCGGCTGCTGGCCGGGCTGCCCACTGCCATTGCCGATCTCAACGCCGACCACTGGTCTCAGGCAGGCGAGGCGATCATGACAACCGACACGCTGCCGAAAGCTGCATCGCGCCGCGCGCAGCTCGCAGGTGCTCAGGTCACCGTGACCGGTATCGCCAAGGGCGCCGGAATGATCCGGCCGAATATGGCGACAATGCTCGGCTTTGTGGCGACGGATGCGGCGGTCGATGGGGCGCTGCTGCGTCAATGGGTGCGTGACGCGGCCGACGCCAGCTTCAATCGGATCACCGTCGATGGCGACACGTCGACCAACGATTCGTTCATTCTTGTGGCCAGTGGCGCCGGCGCACTGCGGATTACCAACGAGACTGATCCAGGCGCAGCGCAGCTCAAGGCGATGATCATTGAGGTGTCCCGCACGCTCGCGCAGGCCATCGTGCGTGATGGCGAAGGTGCGACCAAGTTCATCGAGGTGCGTATCGAAGGCGCCCGCACGGTCGATGAAGCCTCGGCAATCGCATACGCGATTTCGCATTCGCCACTGGTCAAGACGGCATTTTTCGCCTCGGATCCTAATCTTGGCCGCATTCTGTGTGCGATTGGTTACGCCGGCATTGACGATCTGGATGCCGATGCCATCGATCTTTACCTCGGTGATGTCCACGTGGCGACAGCCGGTGGACGCCATCCGCAATACCGCGAGGAAGACGGTCAGCGCGTCATGCAGCAAAGCGAGATCCTGGTTCGAGTTGTGCTGGGACGTGGCGATGCTTCGACCACCGTCTGGACCTGTGATCTCTCCCACGATTACGTTTCGATCAACGCAGACTACCGTTCATGAATGACCAGCTCTCCGCGCGCATCGAGTCTCTGCTCGGCCGCCTTGAAACCCTCCTGCCCGAATCCCCGACCCCCGACTGGAATGCTGCTGTCGCCTTCAGGTGGCGGCGTCGCACGTCGGGCTTCGGCACGCAGGCCTATCTGCAGCCGGTGCGCAGCCTGTCTTCAATCCGGCTTGCGGACCTGAAGAACATCGACGATCAGAAAAAGGCCATTGAGCGCAACACGCGACAGTTTGTTGCCGGACTGCCGGCAAACAATGTGTTGCTGACTGGCTCCAGGGGAACCGGCAAGTCATCGCTGATCAAGGCCTGCCTGAACTCGATGAGCAGCAAGGGCTTGCGTCTGATCGAGGTCGACAAGGATGACCTGGCTGACTTGCCCGACATCGTTGAGTTGGTCGCGGGCCGTCCGGAGCGCTTCATCGTCTTCTGTGATGATTTGTCCTTCGAGGAAGGTGAGGCCGGCTACAAGGCGCTGAAGGTCGCGCTTGACGGTTCGATCGCGGCACAGTCCGACAACGTGCTGATCTATGCGACTTCGAATCGTCGCCATTTGATGCCCGAATACATGTCCGAGAATCTCGAAGCCAAGCACCAGGAGGATGGCGAAATTCATCCGGGCGAACGGGTCGAGGAAAAAATCTCGTTGTCCGAACGCTTTGGCCTATGGGTTTCCTTTTACCCGTTCCGCCAGGACGATTACCTCACTATCGTTGGGCACTGGCTCATGAGCTTCGGCTGCGACGAGGCCGAGATCGAGGTCGCACGAGGCGATGCACTGCGATTCGCACTGGAGCGTGGCTCGCGCTCGGGCCGCGTCGCCTGGCAGTTTGCCAAGGACTGGGCCGGTCAGCATGCAGCCAGGCGTTCGCGCAAGGCAGCCGCGTCGGCCAGTGAATCCTCATCGGGCAAGAAGGCTTCGAAGGCTGCCCCCAAGGCCGCTGTCAGGGCATCGAACGGATCGGGCGCAAAGCGCAAATCATGAGTTTGGCGCGCTCGCCGGTGCAGGTCGCGGTCGGCGTTGTACTTCGTGACGATGGGGCTGTGCTGCTTGGGCAGCGACCGGTCGGCAAGCCTTACGCTGGCTGGTGGGAATTCCCGGGCGGCAAACTCGAGCAAGGCGAATCCGTTGGCGAGGCGCTGATTCGCGAACTTCATGAGGAGCTCGGTCTGCAAGTGGCCAGCTCTTGTCCGTGGGTCGTGCGCGAGTTCGTTTATCCGCATGCACATGTGCGCCTGCATTTTCATCGAGTGTTCGAATTTTCCGGTGAACCCCATGGGCGCGAAGGCCAGGCTTTCGCCTGGCGCAAGCCTGATGAGATTGATGTCGCTCCGCTGCTGCCGGCAACCGTGCCGGTTCTCAGCTGGCTGCAACTTGCGCAATGCTCACTGCAATGCACCCGTTGGGATGGCGATGACGACAGCCTGCTGTCCGCAATGCAGCGCGCTCTCGAGACTCCTGGCTATTGGGCTGACCGTCGTCCGATGGTGTTGCTCGACCTGCCGCAGATGCCAGCTTCTCGTTTCGAGGCCTTGTATTACCGGATTCGCGCCTGGTGTCGCGAATTGGGGGGGCAGCTGCTTGTCGGCTCCCGACACCCGGCTTCCTTTGCTGCAGCCGCTGAAGGGATGCTGATCGACACGCATCTGCTCTGTGAGCTTGAACAACGACCTGCTGGAAGATTGGTCGGTGCCCGGTGTGCGACATCCGCCGATCTGTCCCGTGCAGCTGAGCTTGGCCTCGATTTTGCGCTGCTTGCTGACCCCGCACGACTGGTCGATGCACCGATTCCTGCGTTACTTGAAGTAAGCGCGGCAACCCGGGCCGAGACTGCCTGTCAGCAGGGCGCGCATGGCGTCGCCGTCGAGCTGGCCTTCTGGCAAGATTGACCGCTGCGGCACGACCGCGGCTTATCCAACCAAACGGAGTGATCTGATGAATCTTCAGGCGATGAAGGCGCGGCTTATGCCCTTGTTTCCCGGCTTGATGGGGGTTGAACTCGTCGAGATCTCGCCTGAGCGGATGCTCGCGACGATGAAGGTGCGGCCTGATCTGTGCACTGCCGGCGAGACCTTGCATGGGGGTGCTTTCATGGCCTTTGCCGATACGTTGGGGGCTGTTGCTACCGTGGTCAATCTGCCCGAAGGGGCTAGAACGACCACCATCGAATCGAAGACCAATTTTCTCGGGGGCGCTCCGGTCGGCAGCACGGTCAGCGCCGAAACGACTGCGCTTCATCGCGGCCGCACCACGATGGTCTGGCAGACCCGGATTACTGGCGAAACCGGGAAGCTTTGTGCTCTGGTGATTCAGACGCAGCTTGTGATTCCGGCTCGAGCGTGAGCGGGTCGGCCTCATCCTCCAGGCTGCTGCCAGCCACCTGGTAGGCGTTGCTTGCCCATGCGCCAAGATCCAGAGTCTTGCATCGCTCCGAGCAGAATGGTCGCCAGCGGTTGTCTGGGCTGAATTCAGCCTTGTTGCCGCAGGCTGGACAGTCGACCAGGATCGGTTTGCGGGCGGGCTGGTTCATCACAGGTTGCAAAACGCGAGTTCGAACTGGACTTCACCCTCCAAGGGGCGGGGTCGCAGATCTCCATCCTGGGTCATGAACCGGACCCAGAGCAGATATTTGTTTGCACTGATTTCAGGGATTGCGCCAGTCTGGGCGTCAACCCTTACCTGCACCATCTGAAAGGTGCGTCCGCCCATCGGCTGCTGGTATCCGCCCTGTGGCGCAGTCAGGATCGAGCGCTGGGCGCTTTCACGCAGCAGGCGCAGCACGATCGCAAGACTGGCATAAAGCGGTCTGAAAGGAGCGCTCCAACTGGCCAGATCCTGCTGGCGTTGCGCGCTCGGGCGATTCTGCCAGGCATAGTAGGAAGGGATGTCGAATTCGCAGGCGCCACCGGCGATGATCGTCCGGCTGCGGATGCTCATCAACCACTCGTTGTCGCGAAGATGCTGCCCGGTCTTGCCGGTCAGTGCGTTCAGCGAAGTCCAGGCCGAGTCGATCTGCGCAAGGACCTGATCGAGCGCTTCGACCGACACATCAGGACGAGAGCGGAACTGCCCCAGTGCCTGTCGCTGCCGGTCGAGTTCCTGCAGCAGATCCAACTTCAGGTCGGCGCGTGCCGAGATATCAAGGATGTCGAACAGTGTGACCAGGGCGACATGATGATCCTGCGGATGGTCACGTTGAGCGAACAGATCCAAACGCTCGAAGAGGTCTTCGAGACGCAGCAGTGAGCGCACCCGCTCATTCAGTGGATATTCGTAAAGGATCAAGACGCCGGTCCCGAGCCGTTTGTTTCAGTCAGTAAACTGACCCGATTCTGAATCAATCCTGACTGCTTTACAAACATGAAGACGTTCAAAACGTTACTTTGCAGTTCAAAGGCGATTCGAATCGGCTGCCGCAAGCTCCAGAAAGCAGACATGCAGGGCATCCACCCGGCCTGACAAGGACGCGGGGTTTCCGCCGTTGTCGACGACATCGTCTGCGGCAGCAAGCCGCTGCTCACGACTCGCCTGCGCGGCGATGATCGCCATGACCTGCTCATGCGCAAGCTGGCTGCGCTTTTTTACCCGCTCAATCTGGACCTCGACCGGGCAGTCAACGACAAGTATCCGGTCGAATCGCTCGTGCGGGTTGCCGCCTTCAACGAGTAGTGGGATCACGACAATTGCATACGGGGCAGCGGCGGCCTGAGCAATCTGAAGATCGGTCTGCTGGCGAATCATCGGATGCAGGATGGCTTCCAGTCGCTTGCGCACGGCAGGATCACTGAAGGCAAGTGCGCGCATGGCTGCGCGGTCCAGACTGCCGTCCGCAGCGATGACCTGATCGCCAAACGCCCGACGGATTTCAGGGATCGCCGCGCCATGCGGAGCGGTCAGCTGGTGGGCGATCAGGTCAGTGTCGATCAGTG
Source organism: Quisquiliibacterium sp. (assembly GCA_030830765.1). Lineage (GTDB taxonomy): Bacteria > Pseudomonadota > Gammaproteobacteria > Burkholderiales > Burkholderiaceae_E > Quisquiliibacterium. The sequence continues at coordinate 6,029 of JAURMJ010000300.1, read as the reverse complement.
GCACCCCCCGTTCGCCAAACAGATTGGCGACCGTGGTTTTACCGCTGCCGATGCCACCGGTCAGCCCGATCAGCAAGGCAGGCCTGTTCTTGTCGGTTGTCATGAATCTGAAAAGTCTTGGCGTCGTTAAAACCCGTACAGACCGGCCAGTGGTTTGCCGAAATGCAGCGTCAGCAACCCGGCGCCGGCCAGATAAGGGCCGAACGGAATCGGAATTTCACGGCGATGCCTGCGAAAAACCACTAGAAAGATGCCGACCACCGCGCCAACCAGCGAGGACAGCAGGATGATCGATGGCAGAGCCTGCCAGCCGAACCAGGCGCCCAGCGCAGCTAACAGCTTAAAGTCGCCGAAGCCCATGCCCTCGCGACCAGTGGCAAGCCGGAACAGCCAGTAAACCGACCAGAGCACCATGTACCCGGCCATCGCGCCGATCACCGCATCGCGCAGCGGCGTGAACAGGCCGAACAGGTTCAGCAGCAAGCCCAGCCAAAGCAGTGGCAGCGTCAGGTCGTCCGGAAGCAGTTGCGTGTCGTAGTCGATGAAGGTCAGCACAATCAGAAAATAAGTGAGGACCAGCGCAGCCGCAGCACTTGCGCTTGCCCCGTAGCGCCAGACCACAGCGGCCGACAGCAGACCGCTGACCAGTTCAATCAGCGGGTAACGCGCCGAAATCGATGTGCCGCACGCTGAACATTTGCCGCGCAGGAAAAGCCAGCTGAGCACTGGAATGTTCTCCAGTGCAGTGATCAGATGACCACAGGAGGGGCAGCGTGAGCGAGGCCGGATCAGATTGAAGGCTTCCTGCTCGGGCGGCTCTTCACCGCGCAGTTCCGCCGCCTGAAGATGCCACTCGTTTTCCATCATCCTGGGCAGGCGCAGAATGACGACGTTCAGGAAACTGCCGATCACCAGGCCAAGCAGCAGCGCAAGCGAAATGGACAGCGCCGGCGAGTCTTGCAGGGTCTGGAACAGGGACATGAGTACAGCTGAGCGTCAGACAACCTGACCGAGCTTGAAGATCGGCAGGTACATTGCAATCACCAGGCCGCCGATCAATACCCCGAGCACGGCCATGATCAGCGGTTCCAGAAGACTCGACAGGCTGGCCACTGCGTCATCGACCTCGCGCTCGTAGATGTCCGCTGCCTTGGACAGCATCGAGTCCAGCGAACCGGCCTCCTCGCCGATCGCCGACATCTGCAGAACCATGTTCGGAAACACGTTTGCGTTTTGCATGGCGATTGTCAGGCTGGTGCCGGCGGACACTTCCTGCTGGATCTTCTTGGTGGCGGTCAGGTAGACGTAGTTGCCCGATGCACCACCGACCGAATCGAGCGCTTCGACCAGCGGCACACCGGCCGCGAACATCGTTGACAGCGTCCTGAGCCAGCGCGCAATCGTCGCCTTGCGAAGGATCTCGCCCAAGATGGGCAGCTTGAGCAGCAAGCGATCAAAGGCGATCTGCACAGCGGGCGAGCGCCTCAAGGCCTGCATCAGGAAGTAGACGGCGCCTCCGATAATCCCGAAGATGATGTACCAGTATTCGACAAACGCATCGGACATCGCGATCACCATCTGCGTCGGAGCTGGCAGACCGGCTCCGAAGCTCTCGAACACCTGCTTGAACGAGGGCACGACGAACAGCATGATCACGGTCACGACAATCACGGCAACCAGCATCACTGCCGATGGATAAAACAGCGCGGATTTGATCTTGCCGCGGATCGCCTGCATCTTTTCCTTGTAGGACGCCAGGCGGTCCAGCAGGTCATCGAGGATGCCGGCCTGTTCGCCGGCGCTCACCAGATTGCAGTAGAGCGAATCGAAGTAGAGCGGATATTTACGGAATGCCGCCGATAGCGATGAGCCGGTCTCGACATCGTTGCGGATATCGGTGAACAGCTTGGTCACCGACGCATTGGTCGATCCCTTGGCAACGATATCGAAGGACTGCAGCATCGGAACGCCAGAGCGCAGCATGGTTGCCAGCTGGCGTGTGAACAGGGTGATGTCTTTGTCGGTGATTCGTTTGCCCCTGCCAGCGCGCTGCCTCTGGACCCGGGTAACCATGACCCCCTGGCGCCGCAGGCTTGAGCGGACGAGCGACTCACCGACTGCGCGCATTTCCCCGCGCACTGTCTTGCCCGAGCGATCGCGCCCCTCCCAGGCAAACGTGAACTCCTTGGCCCTAGGCGCTGCTGTTGCCATCGCTTAGTGCTCCGCACGCATCATTCGTTTGTCACCCCGAGCACTTCCTCAATGGAGGTGACGCCGTGCTTGACCTTGATCAGGCCAGAGCCACGCAGGTCTCGTACGCCTTCAAGCTTGGCCTGCTGAGCGATCTGCATCGCATTGCCCTGATCGAGGATGATGCGCTGGATCGTCTCCGAGATCGGCATCACCTGATAAATGCCGACCCGTCCCTTGTAGCCACTGCCTCCGCAGCGGTCACAGCCGACCGGTCTGAAGGGGCGCCAGCTGCCGTCCAGATCCGCTTCCCGAAAACCGGCCTGGATCAGCGCATCCTCATCGAGTTCAATCTGGTCCTTGCAGTTGCAAAGCCGTCGGGCCAGTCGCTGCGCTGTAATCAGAATGACCGATGACGCAATGTTGAATGGCGCAACGCCCATGTTCATCATCCGGGTCAGCGTGGTCGGGGCGTCGTTCGTGTGAAGCGTCGACAGCACCATGTGACCGGTCTGCGCCGCCTTGATCGAAATATCGGCGGTTTCCAGGTCACGAATCTCGCCGACCATGATCACATCCGGATCCTGACGCAGGAAGGAACGCAGCGCGGCCGCGAAAGTCAGGCCGGCCTTCTCGTTGACGTTCACCTGATTGATTCCGGGAAGATTGATCTCGGCAGGGTCTTCAGCGGTTGAGATATTGATGCCAGGCTCGTTCAGGATGTTCAGGCAGGTGTAGAGCGAAACCGTCTTCCCTGATCCGGTCGGTCCGGTGACCAGGATCATGCCGTACGGTCGGTGGATTGCATTGAGCATCACCTGCTTCTGATCCGGTTCATAGCCAAGCGCATCAATGCCCAGCTTGGCCGATGAGGAATCGAGGATCCGCATCACGATCTTCTCGCCGAACAGCGTCGGAAGCGTCGAGACGCGAAAGTCGATCGAGCGATTCGGTCCGATCACGAGCTTGGTCCGGCCGTCCTGAGGAACCCGGCGTTCAGCGATGTCCAGTTTGGAAATCACCTTGATACGGGACGCCAGTTTTTCCTTGATCGCCAGTGGTGGTTGGGCAAACTCGCGCAGTTCGCCGTCAACCCGCAACCTGATCCGATAGAACTTTTCGTAAGGCTCGAAATGCAGATCGGACGCACCTGCCTGGATCGCATCGAGCAGGACCTTCTGCAGGAACTTGACGACCGGAGCATCTTCGACATCGGTGTTCGCGTCGAGGGAACTCGTAGTGTCCTCAGTCGGCAGCTCGAAATCCATGCTGTCATCGACCATGTCGGCGAGCTGTTCGCCAGCCGATTTGCCGAGCTTTTCAACCAGGCGCAGCAACTTGTCATGCTCGACCACGATCGGATCGATCTGTGCCTGGGTCTGGAATTTGATCCGGTCGATTGCCTGAAGGTCAGTCGGATCCGAGATCGCCACCGACAGCCTCGTCCCGCGCTTAGCCAGTGCGATCACCTGGGTTTCGCCGACCAGTTTCTTGTCGATCAGGCTGGTCGGGAGCGCAGTCACATCAACGGTCGACAGATCGAGCAGTGGATGACCGAAGGTTTCGGCGCAGAAGTTGGCAATCTGACTTGCGCTCATCGTGCCCTCGAGGAGCAGCTGGTCGATGAAACGGGTGTCAGCCGCGTTCGCACGTCGCTGGATCGCACTTGCCTGGTCAAGTCTGAGCAACTGGTTCTGGACCAGGGCGCGTCCAAGACCAGCAAGCGCGAGCTGCTCGCCCGCTGAATTGGGAAGTGTCGCGGCGCTCATAGCAGACTGAGGATCCGTTGCGATGGACAATCAATGATTGACGAAAGCCTTGGGCACATCGCCTCATGATAATGCGCCCGGGCAGGATTGCCGAGTGCCTTGCGTGCGCCGGATCGGACCGCCGGTCGACCTGAAGGCGATGAACGGCCATCGAGACGAGTGGTCGGGGTGGGCAAGGAGTATGCCGGGTATCGATCGGGCTTAGTGCCCATGCGGACTGCCGGTGGTTGTCAGGGGCGAGAGCCGTCTGAGTTTAAGGCTTCGGATTGTCCGGTTCTGAATCTGCACGACTTCCACGCAGACATCCCCAAAACGCAGGCTGACTTCACCATCCGGCAGATCCTTCAACTCTTCCAGCACCAGTCCGGTCAGCGTCCGCGGTCCGTCCAACGGGAACGCCGTACCAAGCCTGCGGTTCAGATCGCGCAGCGGGGCTGAGCCCTCGACTGACACAGTGTCTGCACCGCCCCAGGCCAGCAAGTTACCTCCACCGGGGGCGGTTGTCGTGAACTCGCCAATGATTTCCTCGATGATGTCCTCAAGCGTCACCAGCCCAAGCACCTCTCCGTATTCATCGACGACAAGCCCGACTCGCTGACGATTCTCCTGGAAGAACTGCAGCTGCGTGAATGCTGGTGTACCGCTTGGGATGAAGTAGGGTTCGTTGAGCAGTTCTCGCAAGTCGGCAAGATCAAAGCTCTCGGCAGACAGGAGTGAAATCGCGCGCCGCGCGTGAAGGATTCCGACGGTGCGGTTCACGTCGCCTTCATGTACCGGCATCTTGTTGTGATAGCAGGTGGCCAGCTGCTCACGAATCGAGTCGAGGTCCGTGGCGATATTCAGTGATTCGATCCGGTTGCGCGGGATCATCACGTCATCCACGGTGATGTTCTCCAGATCAAACAGGTTCATCAGGATTGCGCGGTGTTTCTGTGGCATGAAGGTGCCTGACTCGAGCACGATGGTACGCAGTTCCTCCGTGGACATCCGGGCCTCTGCCTTCTGTCCCGGATGCACGCCGAACAGGCGCAGCAGGTTGCCCGCGATCAGATTGATCGCCCAGACAAGCGGCGCGGACACCCGCATCAAGGGCCGCAGCACAAAGCTGGCCGGCAGCGCGATGCGCTCCGGGTAGGTCGCGCCCAGGACCTTCGGTGCAATCTCGCAGAACACAATGATCAGCAGAGCAACGCTGGTCGTCGCGATCAGGATCGTTCGGTCATTGTTGCCGAACTGGCTGATTGCCACCGAGGTGACGATTGCCGTCAGCGCAGTGTTCACCAGGTTGTTGCCCAGCAGGATCGTCCCAAGCAGCCGCTCGGTCTGCTTGAGCAGTTGCGCAGCCAGTTTTGCGCCGCGTTGACCCTGTCGGACCAGATGGCCGAGCCGGTAGCGGTTGATCGCCATCATGCTGGTCTCGGCAATCGAGAAGAAGGCCGACAGCAGCAGCAGGATGAAGAGGGCCAGTAGCTGGGCCCAGAGCGGAATCGAGTCCAAGGGTGGTGGAAATGACCGGATACTTGATGGCGATAGATTACCTGATCGCGAACGCTCCGATTGGTACACTGCCGCAACCTGAAGGGAGAAACCTCAATGAGCGGCTCTGACAACAATTCCAACGGCGGTGGTAAGCGTTTGCGTTCACGTGCCTGGTTCGACAATCCCGATAATCCGGGAATGACTGCGCTTTACCTGGAGCGCATGATGAACTTCGGGCTGACGCTCGATGAACTGCGTAACAGTGGCAAACCGATCATCGGGATTGCTCAGACCGGGAGCGACCTGTCGCCTTGCAACAGGCATCATCTCGACCTGGCCAGCCGTGTGCGCGACGGGATCCGGGATTCAGGGGGGATTCCAATTGAATTTCCGGTCCATCCGATTCAGGAAACCGGAAAACGGCCGACTGCCGCGCTGGATCGCAATCTGGCGTATCTGTCGCTGGTCGAGGTGCTCTATGGGTACCACCTGGACGGTGTTGTGCTGACCACCGGTTGCGACAAGACCACGCCTGCGATGCTGATGGGTGCCGCGACCGTCGACATCCCGTCAATCGTGCTGTCCGGCGGT
>JAURMJ010000299.1 GCA_030830765.1 Quisquiliibacterium sp. | reverse complement strand
AGTCATGCGCCAAGTCTAACCGGCATCGGGTGAGTTTCGGCTTGTCAGCGGGTGTCGGTCAGATCGCGCACCACGGTGTCTTTCCGAACCTTGCCCAGCGCCGTCTTGGGCAAGGTGTCGGTGAACACAATCCGTTTCGGGAACTTGAAACGGGCAAGGCGTCCCTCGAACAGGGCGAGCACACCGGCGGTATCGAGCGGCGCCTGTGGTTTTCGAACGATGACCGCCACCGGGACTTCGCCCCAGCGTTCGTCCGGCAGGCCGACCACGGTCGACTCGGCGATCAGCGGGCAATCGGCCAGTACGCTCTCAAGCTCGGCTGGGTAGATGTTCTCGCCGCCCGACACCAGCATGTCCTTGGAGCGCCCAACCACCCAGTAAAAACCTTCTTCGTCCTGGCGGGCCAGGTCGCCGGTGTGGTACCAGCCGTCCTGCATCGCGGCTGCCGTGGCTTCTGGTCGTCCGAAGTAGCAGCGCATCAGATTCGGGCCGCGCACACGGATTTCGCCGACCTGGCCGCGTGGCACGTCGCTGCCGTCACTTGCAGTCAGTCGGATCTCGCAGTGCATTGCGGCCCGTCCGGCACTGCCGACCTTGCGCGCCGTATCTTCGGCACGCAGATAGATCGCGATCGGGCAGGTTTCGGTCGCACCATAGACCTGCGCGGCCGGAATGCCGCGTTCCATCCACGGGGTCAGCAGTGAGACCGGGACCACCGAGGAGCCGGTGTTGATCATTCTGAGCGAACTCAGATCGGTGGAGGCCCAGCGTGGATGCGTCAGCAAGGCCGACAGCATCGCCGGAACCAGCAGCGTGAGCGTCGGCTTTCTTGATTCGATATCGGACAGCGTGTGCTCAGGATCAAAGCGCCGGTGCAAGGTGACGCGTGCACCCACGTACAGCGCCGGCACCAGCATGATGTTCAGTCCGCCGACATGAAACAGCGGCAGCGTCATCAGCACATGATCGTCGCGATGCAGATCATGCGCATGAATTGAATTGATGCAGTTCCACAGCAGCGCGTTCTGGGTCAGAACAACGCCCTTGGGCTCGCCGGAAGTGCCTGAGGTATAGACCAGCAGCAGGTCATCTTCAAGCAGACCGTCATGCGGAACCCGCAGTGCGTCTTCAATGTCGCAGTCTTCGCAGGCTGGCAGCCATTCGGTTTCGAGTTCCGCCGTTCGCAAACCGGCAAGCTGTGCGCGCAGTGCCGAGACACGGTCTGCGAAGGCCTGCTCATGGATCAGCAGTGCCGGTGCGCAATCGGTGAGCTGAGAAGCATGCTCGGCCTGCGCAAGCCGGAAATTGAGTGGGGCGAAAATTGCGCCAATGCGTGCCAGCGCAAACAGCAGGATCAGCATCTGCGGATCATTGCCACCCAGCCAGGCCACCCGGTCAGCACGCCTGACGCCAGCTTGATGCAGGGCGATGGCGCAGCGCCGCACCTGGGCTTCCAGCGACGCATAGTCGATGTCAGTCCCCTCGCAATGAATGGCAGGCGAATGCGGCCGCTGCTCAGCCCAGACGCTGACGAAACGCGAGAAGTTCATGGCTCAGTCGTCGGTTTCGCCGTGTTCGTAGAGCGCTTCGCGCCCGATCCGGTCCAGGCATAGCTCGGCTGTCCAGGGCAGCATCAGGCTGCCGCAGCGCGAATCGCGGTAAAGGCGCTCCAGCGGCAGGCTTCTGAGCATCGACTGGCCGCCGCAGGTCCGGATTGCCAGCTGGCAGAGCTGGTTGGCGTTTTCCATGATCGTGTACTGCGCCGCATAGGCCCGCAGCCGGACTTCCTTGGGTGGATCGACGCGCGCTTCGGAAAAGGCGCGCAGAAACAGCGCCCGGGTCTGCTCCAGAATGATCTGCATCTGCGCGACCGTGATCTGCTTGGTCGGAAACATGCGGCGCTTGACCGGTGGACCCATGCCTTCGATCTCGCCGCGCAGGTAGCGCACGGTGAACTGGTAGGCCGCGATCGCAATGCCCATATAGGTCGGCGACAACGTCATGAACATGTGCGGCCAGCGCGACGCAGCCTGGTAGTAGATGCCGCGTGGCATCAGCTGTGCGTTGTCGTCGACAAAGACATTGTCGAAGATCAGGTTGCGCGAGACTGTGCCGCGCATGCCCAGCGGATCCCAGTCACCGACAATCGACAGACCCGACGAATCACCGGGGATCGCGACGTACATCGAGTCGCGCATTGTTGCGCCGTCTTTGTTCTCGGTGCACAGCACGCCATAGTAGTTGGCCGAGCCCGACAGCGAAGCGAAGATCTTCTTGCCGTTGATCAGCCAGCCATTGTCGACCCGTGTGGCCGTTGTGCCGAAAGGTGCGCGCCCGGCTGCTGCAGCCGTGCCTTCCGAGAACGGCTGGGCGTAAATCGCACCCTCGTTGACGATGCGCGCGTAATGCATCGCGCGACGCGCCTCGTGTTCAGTACGCTGCTCAGGTGTCAGGTCGAGCGCATCGGTCAGCAGACCCGGCCACAGCGATGAGCAGGCATGCATGTTGAAGGTCAGGGCCGTCGCGCCGCAGTATTTGCCGAGTGTGGCAGACACCAGTGCATAGGTGAAAAGATCCGCCCCCAGGCCGCCATGCTCCTTCGGCACACACAGGCCGAGCAAGCCGGCCTGGCGCATGTCGGCATAGTTCTCGGTCGGGAAAATTGCTTCGCGATCATGACGTTCGGCGCGCTGAGCAAAAGTCGGGCCCAGCTCCTCGGCCATTGCAATGTAGCGGCGCTGTTCGTCATTCAGGGGCCAGCTGGAACCGGCTACCGTGTATCTGGGGTCGATTTGCGTCGTCATCTTTCGTCTTGTTTCAAAGGCTTGCCAGGAACTGCTCGACCGCCTTGCAGTAGGCAGTGGGATCTTCGATCGGAGCCAGATGGCCAAGACCAGCCAGGCAGCTGTACTGACCGCCAGGAATTTTGTTCGCCATTTTTTCCAGGACTGCCGGCGGCGCCGTGCGGTCATGCTCCGCGGCCAGGCAAAGCGTTGGCACGCTGATGCTGGCAAGCTGAGCGCGCTGATCGAAACCAACCAGCGCACTGACTGCGTTGCAGTAGGTCTGAGGCGGCACGCTGGCCATCAGCGTGCTGGCCGCCTGCAGCGACTGTTCATCGGCCGGATTGCCCAGCATGCCAGGAACGACCCGGGCCGCGACGTCAGCCATGCTCATGCCCTCGTCCAGCGGACGGGTACGCTCCGCGACAAAGCGCTTCTGAAAGTCGCCGCCAGGGCTGCCAAAGGCCGGGCTCGTGTGCGCAAGCACCAGTGCTGCGATTCGTTCTGGCGCCAGCGCGTACAACTCCTGCGCAACCATCCCGCCCATGCTGTGGCCGATTGGAATGCAGCGCTCGATGCCCAGCTGGTCCAGCGTGGCCAGCAACTGGCGGGCCGCATGGGCCAGCGTATAAGGCTCGATGCTCGGGTTGTCCCCATAACCGGGCTGGTTCCAGGCAAGTGCCGGCCAGCCCAGCGCCTTGAAATGCCCGACATGCGCGGAAAATCCAGAGGCCGTGCCGCCGATGCCGTGCAGAAAGATCAGTGTCGGCCGTGTCTGTGTGCTCATGCGAGATCTCCCTGCAGTTGCCCGTCGATGACAATTGGCTTGCCATCCAGCGCGATGCTGCAGCCGCGCAACGGCAGATCGAAGTGCCCCAGCGTGTGGCGTCCGGCCACCTCATTGGCACCGGTCGAGTACAGGAAGTTGCCCGCATAGGCGCGCAGCTCGGTGCCGTTGGTGTCACGCTTGTCGTACATCGCAAGCGAATCCCAGCGGGCTGCCGGATTCATGCCCCAGCCGACATGCGAGACCGCGTAGGCCTCGCGATCGCCCCAGGCGGCCATGTAGCTGCGCATCAGTTGCGCATCAAGACCTTCGCCGGCAATGTCGACGATGAAGTCATTTTCAATCGTCAGCGTGATTGTGCTCTCCAGGTAGCGTTTGAACGTCAGGTTCACGTCACCCGGGGCCATGACCAGCCGGCCATTGACGCTGCCCGCATTCGGAAAACACAGGCAAAGACCGCCTGGCCAGTGCGTGACGCTGCCGGGTCGATCGGTGTAGCCCCAGCCGCCGCCCACACGGGCGCCTTCAAGCGTGATGCTCAGGTCGGTGCCGGCGGGTGAGGTGACCTGCATCGCCTTGGCGCCCCGCAGCATCCGGATGCCCTGCTTGACCTTGGGCTCGAGCGCGCGATCCGGAGCCAGTCGCTCGAGCATCTCAGGATGTTCATTCGAGACCATCAGCACCCGTGCGCCTCCTTGCAGGATGTCTGGCAGCTCCGGCGCATGCAGCAGGCCCTCGACCGTGCAGTCGACAACCAGGCCCGATTGCGCCAGCGCGGCAACCGCTGGGCCCAGCTGCTGCAGGGCATCCGACGCGCCGGTCGAGCGGATCGGTACGGGGGCGCTTTGGACGGGCGTCGGGACTTTGACGTGAAACGGACGGGCACCAAGCCTGGCCAGAGCCAGTTCGGCCAGCATGACGTTGAGCTCGCGCGATTGGGTTTCGGAGAGGATGGCGCAGGCTTCGCCCGGCACCACCTTGCAGGCTTCGAAGACCTGTGCAAACAGGTCAATCCATTTGGCTTCAATTCGGTCGTTCAGCATCGCCGTCCAGCTTCAGTGTTCAAAGAATCATGCGTGGATGGTAAAACAAGCCATCAGATCGTCGGCTGAGCGCCTTCGCGTTCAGCGGGGGATCGAGACGGTCTGCACACTGATTGCCAGATCGTCGAAAACCTGGGCGGCCAGTTTCTTTAGCTGTTTGAAGCGTTCGGGGCTGCAGACATTGGATGGAAAGTCCATGAGCAGACGGCGACTGATCCACAGCTTGCCTTCGGTATATCTGTATTCAGCGCGGTATTCAAAGCCTGACTCGGCGATCTGCACTGCAGCCGGCAGATAACTGATGCTCATCCCGGCCGGAAAATGCCAGGTGGCTGTTTCGTGAATCCGGGCGGCTACGCAGACCGAGGGGGTCTGGTGCGTTCTGAACGAAGCGAAATCCGCCAGGGCACTGGCAATCCCGGTGCCCACCGAGGAAATCAGCCGAAGCGATCGGGGCACATCGATGTCGAGCAACCCGGCAGCCTGCGCCCCGAGGTAAAGACCGCTTGATTCCTCATTGGTCTGGCGACGTTCCTCGATCCAGCCATCGCCCGTCAAGCCGCTTCCCAGCAACATTGCATCGGCGATGTCGGCCAGCTCAGGCGGATCGGTCTGGCTGAACATGCGTCGCCGCTCGGTGGCCAGCCAGCCCGTTGTGAGCTCGTTCATCGCGATCTGCGCGTTACCGTCTTCACGGAGTTGGACTTCCAGTCCGATCGATTGCGTCCGAGGGCTTTGCACCGGGGTTCGTGCGAGACGCTCTTCCTTGACGATCAGGGCAGGCTTGTCACTCAGGACCGTCGGCAGCTGTCCGAATTCGACGGAGATCGCGCTGCTGTCGACGAACAGGCCAAGCGATGGAATCCAGGTGAGTACATGATTGAAGATTCCAAGCGTCGGCACTGTCCCGACCCGGTAGGCATTCGATGCGTTGACCAGAACCTGCGAACTTTCGATGCCCACTGTCCTGAGCAGGGATTCAAAAAGTGTCGCGTGGTCCTTGCAGTCGCCCTGACCGGAGGTCAAGGTCTCTGAGGCCGGGCTGGGGACGACCGATGCGCGGCCCAGGTAATCGCCGCCATACGCGATGTTGTTGCGCACCCAGTCGTAGAGGGCGCGGGCCTGAGCCCAGGGTCCGTACTTGTCGGCCACGATGCTCTGCGCCAGTGCGCGGATGTTTGGATCAGGCCACGCCATCGGCGCTGCATCATGCAGGTAGGCACGAGCCAGTGCCCCATGGTCGGCCATTGTCGAGACAATCAGGCGGTCCGCATAGTCGCTCGCCGCGACCCCCCGCAGTTCGGTGCGCGGCGGGTTCTGACCTGCGTAGCGCCATTGTTCGCGTTTTCGGCCGGCGAGCGTTCTGACCGATTCCAGTTCAAAGCCGCGGGCATCGTGATGCAGTTTCATCGAAGCAGGCAGGTCGTAAATGATGCGCATCCGGTTGACCGGCTGGATCGGTGCAGTGCGCATCTCGAAGAATTGTCCGGGAAAGAAAGGCAGCGTGCGGCGATGCCGGGCGCGCAGCACAATCTTGTCACCGGCCTCGAAGTCGATGAAGCTGATGACGCGAAAGCGTTGGCCCTGGTAGAGACCGTTTTCGCCATCCTGCGTGCCCTCGAACTGCATTTCGGCTGGCGCCTCAAGGCGGCGGCCATCAGCCTTGACGGTCACCGCTTCAAGCACTTCCAGGGATCCTGATGAGCCGTTCCAGTGCAGGATCCGCTGCACGATGTCTGGCAGATCGCTGCCGTGCTGCTCGATCACGAACGCCTCGTCGATCATTTCGATGAACGAACCGTCGGTCTGTACGATGAGTGTGCGATCCAGCCGCTCAAACCAGCCGCCAACCTGCATGTCCTGCTGAGCAAGAGCCGGTCCGCTCAGCAGCGTCAGCAGTCCGATCAGCGTGGTCAGCAGACCGAAAGTGCCGTGCAAAAGCACACGGGCGAACTGGTTGCGCAGGTGATCTCGGGTTCTGTCTGCGCGGGTGTTCAGGCCCGCCGAACGCGCTGAACAGGCATTTTTCCGGAGAGTTCGGGTCATCAAATCTCCAGTGTGAGACGATCAAAGTCTCACGGTACCGATGCGTTGATCCGGAGGGGCAGGTCGATGAATATGCTTGAACAGGAAGTCCGCTTCAGCCAATGGGATGATGTGTTCGGTCCGGTGCTGATGACTGCCGAGGCGGGCACACTGAGCGGTCTGTATTTTCTCGGCCAGAAATGGGCTCCTGTGATCGAATCGCATTGGCGCCGCGATGAAGGTCTGCAGGTCTTCTCGCAGGCAAAGTCTCAGCTGCAAGCATACGCCCAAGGGCGTCTGCAGCGATTCGATGTGCCGTTGGTCCTGTCCGGGACTGAATTTCAGAAGAAAGTTTGGGATGCCTTGCTGCGGATTGAATTCGGCCAGACGACAACCTATGGTCAGCTGGCTGGCCAGATCGGTGCGCCGTCAGCAGTCCGCGCCGTCGGGGCAGCGGTCGGGAGAAATCCAGTATCCGTGATCGTTCCCTGTCATCGTGTGATCGGGGCCGATGGTTCGCTGACTGGTTATGCGGGCGGGCTTGATCGCAAGCGGTGCCTGCTGGCGCATGAGGGCGTGCTTCGAGCCGGTTTGTTGCCGGCACAGGGCCTCGAAGGGCTGCGCCAGCGCTAAGTCTGTTCTCTGAGTGCCCGGGCGCTGGGTGCACATGGCAAGGGGTGCCGTTGGCCCGCGTTTGCGGCCCTGCATCGAGGACCGCGGGCCGCCCTGGCTGGGGCGGGCTGATTCAGGCGATGGGTTTCAGGCCGCCTTGACAGGGATCGGGGCCGGCTCCGGAAGCAGCAGCAAGCCATTGCGCAGACCCTTGAGCGTCGCCAGCGACAACCCGATGATCAGGACGGTTGTGATCGCCAGGAGCGCAATGCTGAGCATGCTGATGGCGCCGACGCTTGACGCTGTGCGTAACGAAAGCGCGCTGAATGCTGCCATTGGGAATGAGGTGGCCCAGGCAGGCATGCCGAACGGGGTGTTGAACAGTTGCGGCACCCGGATCGCACAGGACACAGCGGCCAGCGCTGCAAGGCCTAAGGCTGCGGGTAGCACGGTGTCTGGCATGCCCAGCCCGACCGCAGACAGTCCGCCGACTGCAGGGGGTGCAATCGTGATGAACCAGCTTGGCAGCAGCGGGGCCGGCATCGGTTGATGGGCGCTCCGAATCAAGACAAGCGCAGTCAGGATCGGCCAGAAGAATGCGCCGATCGCAAAAAAGAACCAGCCAGTCGCCTGATAGCCCAGTGGCGCGGCTGCGAGCGGGACAATGATGGTACCGACAACCGGGATATACAAAACCGGTGTGATTGAGGGCCATGCGACCTGGCCCCCCATCCAGCGCGAGATCACCCAGGCGGTGACGCCGAACAACAGCACAACCCCGAACAGCCAGAGGGGTTCGATCCAGTTGCGCGCACCGCCGTGCAGCAGCGCATTGGTCGAGAGTAGCAGGATCGAGATTGGGAAGGCCGCAGCAAAGCCATGCCGGATCGGGTGCGAAAAGTCCGCGCGAAATGCAGCCGGATAGCGCCGGGCTCGGATCAGACTGGCCAGCGTGACCAGCATGAAGATGGCCGCTGCGATACCCACGCAAGTCCTCGAGACCAGCAAGGCCGTGGGCCCGAAGTGCTCGGCACCCCGATGCCAGGCCAGCGCCAGCCCTGACCAACCAAGAACCGGTGTGAACCACTGCGGACCAAGATGGGCCAGCGAGGGGATGTGATCAGTATTGTCAGACATTACAGATTCCTCAAGAGGCTCGTGCACCTGCGACTTTGATATCACCCAGAATGACCCACGCACCGAGCACAACAAACAGGATGGCCACGGCGCGTTGGATCGTCCTGACCGGCAGTCGATCCGCGATCCGGCCGCCGAACAGCACCGCGGGCACGTTGGCCAGCAGCATCCCGATGGTCGTGCCGGTGACGACCGCAAAAAAATCGCCGAAGCGGGCCGCCAGGACCACGGTCGCGACCTGCGTCTTGTCGCCCATTTCAACCAGAAAGAAGGCCAGTGTGGTTGCCAGAAAGACGCTTGTACCCGTGTACTTTGTCTGGGCTGCGTCATCCTCGAATTGATCCGGGATCAGCGCCCACCCGGCCATCGCGATGAACGAAATGCCCAGCGCCCATTTCAGGTGCTGGGCCGACATCAGGCTCATGATCCAGGTGCCCAGTGCGCCAGCCATCGCATGGTTCAGCAACGTTGCAACGAAAATCCCCATGATGATTGGCAGCGGCCGGCGATAACGCGCAGCCAGCACGAAAGACAGCAGTTGCGTCTTGTCCCCGATTTCGGCGAGCGCGACGATGCCTGTCGAAACCAGCAAAGCTTCCAAGTGAGCTCCACGACGCAAGATGTGAACAAGGCGCGAGTTTAGCGAAGTGAGCCAGGGAGCGCCTGAAGGGGGGCTGCTGTTTTCTGTGGCCTCCGCCAGATGAGGATCCTGCACGGTCCCAGCAGCCGCTGCCTGGCTGTGCACGCAGATGGGATTGGATAATTTCGACATCAAAGCCCATCACCGGTCCGGGATGTGTTTCGTGATTCGTCTTCCTGCGAGGCAGGTGCTCTTTTTTGAGGGTGGGCAATTAGCTCGTATGTGTGGTGCGATGTCGGTTTGTGATGATATCCATACTAATTTCTGATGGTTTAGACCGAAATCTTCCGCAGCCAGGATTGCCTCATTCATCAGCTTGCAGATTGAATGAAACGCTGGGAATTGTTTTTTCTTCAAAAAATTGTTCTAATTGTGTCTTGAGCAAACGTTGTTCAGATTTTTGATCATTCGTTCCAAAAAATTGATATTCAGAAGATTCAAAAGAATCTGAATGTCAGGTATGACGAAAAGAATATCCATCGATGCCTGATTCCGCGACCGCCCGGTCGAATCCATCCGCGCAGGTCGTCATACAACTGTCAGCTGCACCGTGTTTTCGTATTGTCCCGGTGTGTATTCGCCGGTTTTTTAAGGAAGCTATTCAATGAGTACTCTTCAGGAACTCCTCGCCCAGCGCGAAGCGCTTGATCGCCAGATTGCGGAAACCAAGCGTGCAGCACGCAACGATGCACTCAGACAGATTCGGCAAATTGTGGAAGCTTATGGTTTGACGGCCGAGGATGTTTTCGGTAGCGGCGGGGCACGCAAGTCGGCTCCGAAGACCAAGGTAGCGCCCAAGTATCGTGATCCGGCGACCGGCAAGACCTGGACTGGGCGTGGCGTTTCGCCCAAATGGATCGAGGGCAAGGATCGGGCTCAGTTCCTGATTGCTTGAAGCCTTTCGAGGTTGTCAGACTCGATTGGAAAATCCCCTGCCCGGTTGGGCAGGGGATTTTATTTCCCGGTTCCGTGGTGAGTTGACCGGCTCCGGGATGGCATTGAGCTTTGCGAAGCCCGATCTGTTCAGCTGCCGAGAGATCGAATGAGGTATTCGAGGCTCGCGCTCATTTCCTTATTTTGGTCGGTACCCTGTAATTACGGATCGTGATGCCAAGCGCTGCAGAAACACCCTGTCAATTGCGCGTGGTGACGCCGACCCTCGAGATCGAATGTTTCCGCTGGGGCAACGAAAATGCCAGGCCCATCCTGATGTTGCATGGGTGGCCGGATTGCGCACTGACCTGGCGCCCTCTGGCCGAATCCCTGGCTGCGGACGGATGGTGTGTTTACGCCCCATCGTTGCGAGGGTTCGGCTCAACCCGATTTCTTGATCCTCAAAGACAGCGCAGCGGGCAATTATCGGCACTGGCCCGAGACGCCTTTGAATTGATCGAAGCCTTGAATATCCAGGCTTCGCTGCCCGTGATCGGGCATGACTGGGGGGCACGCGCAGCTTATATCCTTTCCTGCCTCTGGCCCGAGCGGGTGCGCGCCTGTATCGCATTTTCGGTCGGTTGGGGAACAAATCAGCCTGATCAACCTTTATCGATCGCACAGGCGAGCAGTTATTGGTATCACTGGTTTATGCACACCGCGCGCGGGCGGGACGCCGTTCATCTGCATCGCCGCGAATTGACCCGTTTTTTGTGGTCGCAATGGTCCCCAGGCTGGCGTTTTAGCGAGGCTGAATTCGAGGGTGCAGCAGCATTTTTCGAAAACCCGGATTGGGCAGATGTGGTCATTCACTCCTATACCCACCGCTGGGCCGGTGCTCAGGGCGATCCGACCTATGATTTTCTCGAGGCGCGGCTTGTGAATCCCCCCTTGATCGAGGTGCCGACCTTGATGGTTCATGGTGATGACGACCGGGTGACTGCTCCGTCCAGCTCGGAAAACCGTGAGTCATTATTTGCCAACACCTACCGGCGCGTTCTGTTGCCCGGCAGCGGGCATTTTCCGCAGCGCGAGTTTCCCGTTCAGGTTGCCTCGCTCGTCCGGCAATTTCTCGCCGACCATTGCTGATTATTTTCTTGACCAGATCGTGAGCCCATTCTGAATCCGAGCAACGCCCCTGAACCGACACCGGATCGCGATCGCCGACTCGCCCAAGGGCGTGTGCTGGGCTGGATGTGCGTCATCATTTTCATCAATCAGCTTGGGTTTGGCGCAATCATTCCGGTCTTGCCGATCTACGCTCAAGCCTTCGATGTCCCGGTGTCGGCGATTGGAGCGACGATCGCAGTCTTCGGGGCGGCCAGAATGGTCAGTGCAATGCCCGCAGGGCGATTTTCGGATCAATTCGGTCGACGTCCGGCGTTGGCTCTTGGCGGTCTGATCTCTGTTCTGGGTAACGTCTGGTCCGGTCACTCAGCCGGCTTCATCGAGTTCCTTTCTGCGCGCTTTGTCGCCGGCATCGGTGCGGGGATCGTCATCACAATCGGCGGCGTGATCCTTGCCGATATCAGTACACCTGAGCGGCGAGGACGCATGATGGCGCTGTATCAGGGCAGTTTTCTGTTCGCAGTCGGTGTCGGTCCATTGCCCGGCGGTCTGCTCGCTGAACATTTCGGCTTGTCGATGCCGTTTCTCGCGAACGCAGCCGCGGCCCTGATTGTTGGGGCGATCGCTTGGTTCGCCGTGCCTGAAACCCGTTCTCTGGGTCATTCAGACGAGACGCACAACGGCGCTGTCATCAGCTTCACCCAGCAGATTCGTTTGATGATGGGCAAGGTCGGTTTCATGCTGGTGTGCCTGATCGGATTTACACATGCATTTGTGCGGACCGGCGGTTTGTTCAACGTTGTGCCGCTGATCGCTTCGACGAGACTGGCGCTGGGCCCTGGTCAGATCGGGAGTGGTTTTGCGCTCGGCAGCTTGCTCGGGTTGCTGGCAACCTATCCGGCTGGGGCGGTGGCAGACCGTTACGGGCGCAAACCGCTGATCGTCGGTGCAGCCATCATGACCAGCGTCTCGTTCTTCGGCTTCTGGTACGCCAGCGGCTATCCAAGCTTCATTGCCGCCTGCCTGGTCTGGGGGGTAGCCGCGGCAGTCACCGGGGCGGCGCCGGCAGCCTATGCTGCGGACAACGCGCCACCCGGAATGAACGCAGCCGCCATGAGCAGCTACCGTGCCCTGTCAGATGTCGGTTATGTGATTGGGCCAATTGCGCTTGGCCTGATCTGTGATCTGGTCGGCGCCGGTTTTGCGCTGATCTTTTGCTCGCTGGCAATTCTCTCGATGGCGTTGGCTTTCGCGCGCTTTGCTCCGGAGAGTCTTCGACGTCGATGACTGTCGCCGGTTCGACGCTCTGAACCGGGACGTTCGATTTTCCAGGGTGATCCTCAAACCGAGGCATCGGTTGACTTTGGGATCGGTGCGTCAAAAAATAGCGGGCAGTCTGTGACTGCAGGCCTCTTTCTGTGACTGCAGTCCGCTATTGGGTGTCTATGGAAATTCAAAAAACAGTGATCTCGAGCATCGAGCGGCTGACGGAAATTGGGACGGCGCTCTCCTCCGAGCGCAATCTTGATGCGTTGCTCGAAAAAATACTGCTGGCAGCCAAGGAAATCACCTGCGCCGATGGTGGGACGGTCTATCTGGTCAATCCCGGGAAAACCCACCTGCAGTTTTCCATCGTCCGAACCGAATCTTTGGGGATTGCACTTGGTGGAACTTCCGGGAAACCGATTACGGGTCTGTTCCCTGACCTGCCGTTGTTTGATGCACAAGGCAAAGTGCTTAACCGGTTGATTGCCACGCACAGTGCCAACACCGGTAAAACGGTCAATGTTGCCGATGCCTACGAGGTCACCGGCTTTGACATGTCCGGGACGCACGCCTTTGATGGCAAGACTGGCTATCGATCGCAGTCGCTGCTGACTGTGCCGATGAAGAATCACGAAGATGATCTGATCGGCGTGCTGCAACTGCTCAACGCCACGGATCCTGCGACGGGCAATGTGCGCTCATTCAGTGCGTCCGACCAGAAGCTTGCCGAGTCACTGGCCTCCCAGGCGGCTGTTGCGCTGACGAACAGGCAGTTGATTCAACAATTAGCGGACCTGTTCGAGTCGTTCATCTCAATGGTGAATGTGGCGATCGACGAGAAATCTCCCTACACCGGCGGCCATTGCGCCCGCGTGCCTGCGCTGACGGAAATGCTGGCGCAAGCGGTTAATCACACGCAGTCGGGACCCTTGGCTGGGATCCTGCTTTCTGAATCGGACATGTATGAGTTGCGCATCGCTGCGCTGTTGCATGACTGCGGCAAGATCACCACGCCGGTGCATGTGGTCGACAAGGCGACGAAACTCGAAACCATCTTCGATCGGGTTGAACTGATCCGAACCCGCGCTGAACTGATCCGACGCGAGACCGAGGCAAAGATGTGGAAAGGGATCGCCAGCGGAGAACTGGAAGCGCAGGCAGGTCAGGACAGCCATAGGCTCTGGTGTGAGCAGCTCGATTCAGATCTGCAGTTTCTGGTGCAGTGCAATACCGGGAGTGAGCGCATGCGCGACGGTGATGTCGAGCGGATTGCGCAGATCGCGAGCAGTTACGGATGGACAGATGCGAGTGGACACCATCATCCCTTGCTCACCGACGATGAGCGGGACAATCTCTCGATCCGGGCCGGCACGCTGACGGCCAGCGAGCGCGAAGTCATCAACCGGCATATCGTCTCCACGATCCAGATGCTCGAGCAGTTGCCCTGGCCGGCACATCTGCGCAATGTGCCGGAATACGCGGGTGGGCATCACGAACGGATGGACGGCAAGGGGTATCCGCGTGGCCTGAGTCGCGACCAGATGAGCTGGCAGGCCCGGATGATGGGGATCGCCGACATCTTCGAGGCCCTGACCGCCTCCGACCGCCCCTACAAGAAGGCCATGCCCGTTTCCCAGGCGCTTTCGATCATGGAGCAGTTTCGCCAGAACGGGCATATCGATCCAGACCTCTATCAGGTCTTCCT
>JAURMJ010000298.1 GCA_030830765.1 Quisquiliibacterium sp. | reverse complement strand
GGGGTTCCATCCCGCGACACGATCGATAGCCCGGGTGCTGCTACAGCCCCGGGTTTTTTCATGAAGCCTGGTCTGCCGGGCAAGCCGAACGGCGAAAGCGCGAGGTTCAGCCATGATTGAATTCATCACGACAATGAACTGGGCGGCAGTTGTCCAGATCATCATCATCGATATCCTGCTTGGAGGCGACAATGCGGTTGTGATCGCACTGGCCTGCCGGAACCTGCCTCGGCACCAGCGAACTAAAGGTATTCTGTGGGGGACGCTCGGGGCCATCATCTTGCGCGTCATCCTGATCGCTTTCGCGGTCACTCTGCTGCAGGTCCCCTTCCTCAAACTGGTCGGCGGCGGGCTCCTGCTCTGGATCGGTGTAAAACTGCTGCTCCCCGAGGGCGACGACGGGCATGGCAATCTTGAAGGCGGCACCAGCCTATTCTCTGCCGTCAAGACAGTCATCGTGGCCGATCTTGTGATGAGTATCGACAACGTGATCGCGATTGCCGGCGCTGCTCAGCAGGCCGATGCCGATCACCAACTGGGGCTGGTGATCTTCGGTCTGCTGGTCAGCATCCCGATCATCGTCTGGGGCAGTCAGATCGTGCTGAAGATGATCGACCGGTTTCCGCTGGTGGTCACGATCGGCGCTGCGCTGCTCGGATGGATTGCGGGTGGGATGATGGTCAGCGACGTGGCGATCACCTCGCGAATCGGCGAGATCCCGGCTTTATGGACCTACACCTGCTCCGGGCTGGGTGCGGTATTGGTGGTCGGGCTCGGGGAAATGATCAAGCGACGCAAATCACGGCATTGACATTCAAGCGGTGCTGGCTACCGTAGGGTGGCTATTTTGGGCAGCTAATGTGACGTAATGCGTCACATTAGCTGCCCGGCATCGTCGTCAATCGGTGCTGTCAGCGCTGGTGCAACACTTAAAACCCCTCTTGTGCGCCGAAAGTTCCCATTTCATGACCGTCCGTCGGCCCTGACAGCTATCGCGCATTCCTGGCACGCTTCATGCTCATATCGATGCAGAGGGTGCTTACCAGCCCTTTCGACCAAACACAGATGGAGATCGACATGAAACGCAAACAGATTCGTAAACAGGTTCAGAAGGGCTTTACGCTGATCGAACTGATGATCGTTGTAGCGATCATTGGTATTCTGGCTGCAGTAGCGCTGCCGGCGTATCAGGATTACACGGTCCGCTCACGCGTCGCGGAGGCAATCGGCATGGCCGCCGCCGCTAAAATCACTGTTACTGAGAATGCTTCGTCTGGTGCAGCAACTGCCGGTGCTGGATACACGGCGCCCGCAGCAACCCCGAATGTGGCCTCTGTGGCAGTTGACAACGCAACGGGTGCAATCACAGTCACCACGACTGCGAAAGCCGGCGATGGCACGATTATTTTTGTGCCCACGCCCGCGTTTACCGCGAACACACCGATCACGGACCGGATGACTTGGGCCTGTAACACCGGCACGCTGGCCGCAAAGTATCGTCCGTCCGAGTGTCGCTAAGGCCTCAGCGATGCCTGATTGACGGCATGACAAAAAAAGGCCGCCCATATGGCGGCCTTTTTTCATCCGGAGCCCTGACTCGCCTCATTTCCGGGCCGATCGCGGTACCATCGACGATAGTTAATCATCGAATGCACCTCTTATGACCGAACCGTTCAAGACTTACATGTGCCTGATCTGTGGCTGGATCTACGACGAAGAACAGGGTGCCCCCGAAGACGGCATTGCACCAGGGACCCGCTGGGACGATGTCCCGGTAAATTGGACCTGTCCCGAATGCGGTGCGCGCAAGGAAGACTTTGAGCTGGTCGAAATCTGAGCGCTGGCTCAGTCTCTCGCGCTTGGAGTCTTGTTCAAGATGACGATTTCTTCTGAGATCACTGGTCTGAAAGTGATGGTGATTGACGATAGCAACACCATTCGTCGCAGCGCCGAGATTTTTCTCGGCCAATCCGGTTGCAAAGTCATTCTGGCGGAGGACGGCTTCGATGCCCTCGCCAAGATTGCCGACAATGACCCGGATCTGGTGTTCTGTGACATCCTGATGCCACGGCTCGATGGCTATCAGACCTGTGCGCTGATCAAAAAGAGCCCTCGGTTTCATGCAACCCCGGTGATCATGCTGTCCTCCAAGGACAGTCTGTTTGACCGTGCGCGCGGTCGCATGGTCGGTTCCGATTTGTACCTGACCAAGCCCTTCACCAAGGACAGTCTGCTCAAGGCGGTTGCCCAATTCGCGCGTCGCGCGTCGGCAGGCTGAGATGGTTCCGACCATGACAGCGCCCCAGGGTAAGGTGACTCACAAGATTCTGGTCGTCGATGATTCGCCGACCGAACGTTTCTTTCTGGCCGACGTGCTGGCGCGCAAGGGCTATAAGGTGATCACCGCTGAAAACGGCGATGACCTGATCCTGCGGATCAAGGCTGAGAAACCCACCATCATCATCATGGACGTGGTGATGCCGGGGGCCAGCGGCTTTCAATTGACCCGCAATCTGAGTCGGGACCCGGACACGCAAAAGATCCCGGTAATTCTTTGCAGCAGCAAGTCCAATGAAACTGACCGCATCTGGGGCTTACGCCAAGGCGCACGCGAATATCTGACCAAGCCGGTACGTCCGGAAGAGCTGCTCAGCAAGATTGCGGGGCTGCTCGGGTGAGTCAGTCCGTGCAGACTGCCATGACCGACGAGAATCGCGGCGGGAGGTTGCGCCAGTTTCAGGACCGCCTTGCCGAACGTCTGCAGAAAGCCGACGTTCATCCGCAGGCGGCGCGGCTTGGACTGCAGATTGGGGAAACTCGGCTGCTGGTGAGTCTCGCCCAGGCAGGGCAGATTCTCCCCGTGCCACGGATGATTACGCCGGTGCCGCTGGCGCTTGATTGGCTGCTTGGACTGGTCAACCTGAACGGCAAGTTGTTTGCGGTCAGCGATCTGCAGCGTTTTCTTGGTGGGCCGGGAAGCCGGCTGACCAAGGAGTCGCGTCTGCTGGCCTTCGGTCCGGCGCTTGAATTGGACGCAGCCTTGCTTGTCACACGGATGCTGGGCTTGCATGAAACCAGCGCCTGGGTGGTCAGTGAGCAGGGCGCAGTGGACGCAGAAGGATTCATTGGGCGTACCCTCGTCGATCCTGACGGCACGACCTGGCAGGAACTCGATCTGGCTGCGTTGGCCGGAGATGAAAAATTCCTGGCTGCAGCTCGATGAACAGACCGGATGAATAGGAAACGATGAAGCTTCCCGGCTTCCTGGCAAACATCAGGCGCTCCGGCGGTAAACACGCCGGTGAGGAGTCGTCGCGCCCGTCTGACGAGCGAGCAAGCAGTCGGTTGCGCCTGCAGAATGATCCGACCCGTGCCACGCCGACGCAGCGTCGCGCCTTGCGCGGGCAGTTGCGCTTTCTGGTGCCGTTGCTGATTTTTTCGCTGCTGTTGTCCTTCGTGTTCCTCTGGCTCGACTATCGTCGTACTGTCGTGCATGCCGATCTGAATGAAATTTCCGGTGAGGCGCTGATGCATTCGCAACGGCTTGGCAAGGCTGCGCCTGGCGCCATGGCAGGGGTGGCTGAGGCCTTCGCACAACTTGGCGACAGCCGGAATGCGATGAAGCGTGCTATTGCCGCCCTGCGCGGTGCCCAGGAGTCGGCTCTGTCGCGCCTTGTCGCCCTGCCCGAGAGTCTGCCGGAAGATCTCGGTGCACTCGAACTCTACTGGAGCAGGACGGAGGCCGCGACTGGCGTGTTGACTGCACAGCGCGAGTTGCTTTCCTCGGTGGGGCAGATGCGCAAGGCTGTCAACGATTCGAACGATGCAATGCTCACGGCGGCGCGCAGGCTCGCCGGCCAGCGGCTGGTTGGCAAGATCAACCCGCGTGAGACCGCTGCCAGCACTGAGTTGATGATGCTCACGCAAAAGATCGCCAAGGACGTGAACCAACTGGTGAATGAAACATCCAGCAGCGAACTTGCACGCTCGCTGTCCACTGAGGTTGCATTGTTTCGTGAGCTGGTTGATGGTTTGATTTCTGGCAATGACAAGCTCGGGCTGAGTGGAACCGTCGATGCCGAGAGCCGCAAAGCGCTGGCAGAATTAAAGGCACAGCTTGCCTTGATCGATGAGCCGTTGGAGCGGATCGTCGAGCAGATTGCAAGAATTCAGGACGCCCGGCGTGCCGGGCAATTGATCATGCAGGACAGCGAAAAACTGCGAGTGCAGCTGTTAGCCATGAAATCAAGGCTGCGTCAGATGCACGAGGCGAGTGGTTGGACGCTTTGGCTGTTCACGCTGTTCGCAACGCTGGCCGCGCTGGCTGGCCTGGCCATGTTCCGCAGCTATCTGAATGACACGCGCGTGCGTGCCATCCAGGCCGAGCATCAGCAGCGCGAAGCCGAGCGTCTTGAGCAGGAGGCAACGCGGGTCAATGAGCAGAACCAGGCCGCCATTCTGCGGCTGATGAACGAGCTTCAGGACGTAGCTGACGGTGACTTGACCGTGCAGCCGACCGTCACGGAGGACATTACCGGTGCAATTGCTGATTCGGTCGGTTACACCCTTGAAGAGCTTCGCGGGATCGTGACGCGAATCAATTCGACAGCTGAGCAGGTGAACCACGCCTCGTCGCGTGCGCAGCAGATTTCGCAGCGTCTGC
Source organism: Quisquiliibacterium sp. (assembly GCA_030830765.1). Classification (GTDB taxonomy): domain Bacteria; phylum Pseudomonadota; class Gammaproteobacteria; order Burkholderiales; family Burkholderiaceae_E; genus Quisquiliibacterium. The sequence goes on along the minus strand of JAURMJ010000298.1, from coordinate 2,381 downwards.
AACTGGCTGCCGAACAGCAGTCGCGCGAAATCCGCGCAACCGGTGAGGCCGTGCTGCGGATGGCCAGTCAGATTGATGATGTCTCCACCCAGGCCACCGAGTCAGCCAATGTGGCGCGGCGCTCGCTGGCTGCTTCGGAAAGTGGCGCCGCTGCCGTGCAGAACGCGATTGCTGGTATGAACGGTATCCGCGACCAGATCCAGGAAACTGCCAAGCGAATCAAGCGGCTTGGTGAATCTTCCCAGGAGGTCGGCGAAATCGTGGAACTTATCTCCGACATCACTGAACAGACCAACGTACTGGCACTTAACGCCGCGATTCAGGCGGCTTCTGCCGGTGAGGCCGGCCGCGGTTTCACCGTGGTTGCCGAAGAGGTGCAACGACTTGCCGAGCGGTCGGCCGAGGCGACGCGCCAGATCGCAGGGTTGATCCGTGCGATCCAGACCGATACCCAGGATGCGATCGCGGCAATGGAGCGCAGCACGCAAGGCGTGGTGGCAGGCACGCGTTTGTCTGATGAGGCTGGCAACGCGCTTGAGGAAATCGGTAGTGTTTCGCGCCAACTGGCCGAACTGATCGAGGGCTTTGCAGCCACGGCCTCAGAGCAGGCCGATTCAGCTGGCGGTGTCGCGCATTCCATCCAGCGTATGCTGATTGTGACCGAGCAGACCGGTAAGGGCACGATGCTGACGGCAAGCTCGATTGCCAAATTATCCGAGCTTGGCGCCGAGCTGAAGGCTTCGGTGTCGCGCTTCAAGGTCGCCTAAGGCCTGGCGCGCGGAGCCCACAAACGATGGCCCCCGATCTCGCGACGCTGTCCTGGTGTATCGGCGATATTCGCGATTGTCTGTCGCGGGCAGAGAGGCTCGTTGATGAGCAGCTTGAGCGCGAATCGCACGATGACGCTCAGGCGCAGGTTGATGCGGCGGCACAGGGCGCGCTGCTGGCGCAGGCACGAGTGCTTGTCCACCAGGCCTATGGTGCGCTGCAGGTGGTGTCGATTGACGGCGTCTCCCTGTTGGCCCGCGAGACGGAAAAGGTGATCGAAGCCGTTTTGGCTGGCGAAGTTGCCTTTGACGCCTCAACGGCCCGTGTGCTCAAGCGCGGATTTCAGGCGGTGACCGAATACTGCGACGGACTGCTGCAGGGCATTGCATCGCAGCCGCTCCATCTGTTCCCGTACTACCGGGATCTGCTGACCGCGCGCAAGGCAGAGCGGATCGATCCTGCTGATCTGTTCTTTCCGGATCTGATGGTGCAGGTGCCGGCCAATCCGCTGAGTGCCGACATCGATGATCCACAGATGCTCGCGCATGCCCATGGGATGTTCGAGAAGGGGTTGCTCGGACTGATGCGTGGCGGCATTGCCGAAGGCGCCTCGGCGATGCGTGATGCGGTCGCCATGGTGAGTGCCTCGGCGCTCGCGTCGCGGGATCGATCATTCTGGTGGGTAGCACACGCGTTTTTCGAGGCCTTGGTCGACGGGACATTGAAGCCGGACGTTGAGACCAAGCGATTGCTTGCGCGCTTCAATCTGCAGTTGCGAAAGTCGATCCAGCAGCGGGCCGAGCTGGCTGAGCGACTATTTACGGACATGCTTTTTGCGTTGGCCTGTGTGCCGCAGGCCAGTGAGGTTGTCCGCCAGGTTCGCGAAGTCTTCGGGATCGAAGCGTTGTCTGAGGCCGATCTCGAGGTCGCACACTACGACAGGATCGATGAGCAGGTGCTTGCGACGGCCCGCAATGCGTTGGAGCGTGCCCGCCAGAGCCTGGAAAAGACATGTCATGGAAATCCGGCTGAACTGGCCGTGTTCTCAGCGGCCATCGATGATTTTGCCAAGATCAGCGAACAGCTACCGGCGCAGGGTCTTCATCAACTTGCGCGAGGCTTCTTGCAGGTGCGCGATGTGCTCAATGGTCGGCAGACCGTTCCGGCGGAGCGGTTTGCACTGGAGATTGCGATTGCAATCCTGTTCGCCGAGCAGTCGGTTGCTGAAGGAGCGCGTCAAGGGTCGATTGGCGACCAGTATGGTGCCGACATGGCTGACCGACTGGTGTCGATGTTCGCGATCGGTGGTGCGGACCATGGCGCTGTACCGCAATGGCTTCAGGATGTGAGTCTGGCTGCGCTCGAGCGGCGAACAATGACTGCGTTTGTCACCGAGGTCCAGGAGGAATTGCGCGCCGTTGAAAAAGACATCGATGCATTTTTCCGCGATGCTCAGCATCGGGATTCTCTCGCCCGGGGTGTGAAGGTTCTGCGCCAGATTGCTGGCGCGATGCATCTGATCGGTCTGGATGATGTAGCCGAGGGAGCTCAATCGATTGCCGATCGTGTTGCTGCCTTTGAGGGTGCAGGTGGTGCTCCCGAGGAGCGGCAGG
>JAURMJ010000297.1 GCA_030830765.1 Quisquiliibacterium sp. | reverse complement strand
TGGCTGCCCGCCGCCGCGCACGCGTTCAGCGACTGGCAGATGCGCCGGCTGCACGCTGAATAAGGCCTGGACTTCGCTTGAGCCATACAGCCCGACCAGTGGCAGACCACGTGCGTTGGAGTCGATCGCAAATTCCTCGCCGCGCGGTGCGAACGCTGCGTAGCCGAACATGCGGGCACTGGGGAAGGGGTTACGGGTCGGAATCGCCTCCATCATGCGCCGATACATCTCGTCACTGCCGAACATGTGCGTCACCTGGTGCTTATTGACCAGCGCAGCGGCGCGTTGACCATCAAAGGCATCCATCAGGATCGCCGGGGCGCCTGCAGCCAGCGACGCCAGCACACCGGTCATGCCGAAGGTGCCGCATAAGGGCAGCGCCCCAAGCAGTGCGCAGTCGCCCTGCGTCATGCCGTAGGACTGCGCAACCTGCTGCGCATGCCAGGCCAGCGAGCGCTGCGTATGCATGACCAGCTTGGGACCTTTGGTGGTCCCCGAGGTCGTGTAGAGCAGCGTGATCGCCTGCGGGTCGGAATCGTCGTCGGTTTCCTGCGAGGCATGGGACTCGGTCGCGGCCGGATGATCCAGTCTCGCCTGCGTCCCGGCATGTCGTTCGCTGGCCTCGTTGCTGGCGTCTTGAATCGGTGAAAGAGGCGTCGGCAATACCAGTCGGATGCAGGGACGCCCGAGCAGCTGCGTCGGCATCGCGCCTTCATCGAGCAGTGCCACTTTCTCCAGGGCTGGCAGGGTGATTGGATCCGCTGCGGCCAGCACGGCCGGAAAATCGATGCCGCGGAAATCATGCTGCAGGACCAGCAGGCGGGCGCCGGATTTGGCCAACAGATACTCAAGCTCGGTGGCCCGATAGCGCGTGTTCACCGACACGATCGTTGCGCCGATCCGGGCAGCGCCGAACAGCAGCGCAAGCCACTCGACGCGGTTCACAAGCCACAGTGCAACCCGGTCGCCTGCCACAATGCCCTGGTCGAGCAGCCAGTCTGCGCCGGCACGGCACAGTTGATCAAACTGTTTGACGCTGACCGAGCGCTCGCCATCGAACAGCGCAATCGAGTCAGGCGCGTTGTGCAGCTGCTTCGCGATCAGATTGGACAGGCGCGGGTTCAGGTCGGCAGGAAGCGAATCGTTTGTCATGATCCCGAAAGCGTGGCGTCAGGTCGCGCGGAGGTCAAGTGTCTGTGACTCAATGGTTCGCCTGATGAAACATCAAAAGATGGAATTTCCCGATTGACCCTGGTTCTTTGACGTGAATAGAATGCTCTTCAAATTCGGGTTTTAATCAATGAAATCCGAAATGATTATCCAAAACATCTCATCGCAATCAAGCTCAACCACTCAGCCCGGCGCCGAAAGCTTTTTCGGAACAACGGGATCGAACCCAAAAAGGGAGACGAACATGATCAGCAACAAGCGCAGGTTCACGCTCGGCGTCGCGGCCATGGCTGTCGCTTCGGCCTTTGGCACCGCGAGCGTCAGCGCGGCCGAAACCCCGAAGGTCTACAAATTCGGCGCGATTCTCGCGATGAGCGGTGGTGCCAACTACTACGGCACCGTGATGAGCCAGGGCATCAAGCAGGCCGTCGAGGAAATCAACGCCAAAGGCGGCGTGAATGGCATTCCGCTGGAAGTGGTCATTGAGGACCACAAATCCGGCAATGCGCAGGAAGCGGTGTCCGCGATGAACCGGCTGATCACGATCAACAAGGTCAAGATCGTGATGACCTCGTTCACTGCACCGACCCAGGCGATCGCGCCGCTGGCTGACCAGCATCACATCACGCTGCTCAACGGCGGTGGCGTCTCGAACAGTCTGGTCGGGGTCTCCAAGTACATCTATCACAACCGTTCGCTGGCAGCAGATCTGGGGGTCAGTGCTGCGTCCTATCTGAACAGCACCGGGGTCAAGAAGCTTGCCACGCTGCAGTGGAAGAACGATGCGGGTGACAGTGTCGTGAACGCTGTCGTACCGTACTGGAAGACTAAGGGGGGCACCGTGGTGGCGACTGAGGCCGTTTCTCAGGGCTCGACCAACATGGATACGCAGATCGCCAAGCTGCGTGCGAAGAACCCGGAGGCAATCGGACTGTGGGTGTTCGCGCCTGAGACCGGACTTGCGATCAAGCGGATCCGCGAATTTGGCATGAAGCAGCCGGTCATTGGCGTTGACTTCACGCCGAACGATCTGAAGATCGCCGGTCAGTACGCCGAAGGCTTCATGTACATCAACGATTACTTTGCGCCGTCCGATGACCAGCCCTGGTCCAAGGCTTTTGCGGAAGGTTACGAGAAGCGCTACGGCAAGAAGCCCGACTTCTACGCGGCCAACTACTACGAAGGCGTCTACATGATTGCCGAACTGCTCAAGCGTGGCCAGAAAGTCGGTGGCGACTATATGGATGCCGAGGTGCTCAAGAAGGCGCTGTACAGCAATCCGAAGTTTGACAGCGTCTATGGCGGCCAGATGACCTTCAAGCCCAATGGCGTGGCTCAAAAGCGGGTCGGCCTGTTCAAGGTGGTCGACGGCAAGGGCACGTTCCAGAAGTTCGTCGAGGTCAAGTGACCCTCGTCTCTCTTCTGATCTCCTACTGACACGAACTTTCAACCGGCCCGAGGCGACACTGCCGTGGATCTGCTTGCGCAACTGATCGTCAATGGGCTGGTCAACGGCAGCCATTACGCGCTGCTCGCGCTCGGCTTCGGGTTGATCTTCGGCACAACCCGGGTCACGCATTTTGCGTATGGCCCGGTCTACGCCGCCTCTGCCTATGGCTGCTGGTTCGTTGCAGCGCAACTCAATGCGCCATTATGGGTCGCGATGCTGGGCGGCGTGCTGACTGGAATCGTGGTTGGCGTGCTTGCCTATCTCTTCGTGTATCGGCCCTTTGAGCGCAAGGGCAGCACCTCGCTGGTGATTTTGATCGCGTCACTCGGATTGTTCATTGTCATCGAGAACGCCCTTGGCATCCTGTTCGGCACCGATACCAAGGTGGTGCCCTCGCCGCCCTCGGCGATCTTCCTGTGGGGTCCGCTGGTGGTCACCGGCGTGCAACTCACCCAGATCGCGGCGCTGATCGTCTGCGCAGGGGCACTCGGGCTTTATCTGACCAAAACGCGAATGGGCAAGGCGGTGCTGGCGATGACCGACAACCCGGAAATGGCGCGTGTGATCGGCATTGATACTTTGCGCGTGTCGGTGATCTCGTTTGCGATCGGCTCGGCGCTGGCGGCAGTGCCGGCCGGTCTGATCCTGATCAAGGACGGTGCCACCGCCCACATGGGTTTTCTTGCGGTCTTCATGGCCTTCGTCGCGGTCGTGGTCGGCGGGGTCGGGTCGCTCAAGGGTGCCGTGATCGGCGGTCTGGCGCTGGGGCTCATCGAGAGCACCGGCATGATCGAGATCCCCACTGAATGGCAAAGCTCGGTCGCTTTCGTCGTGTTGTTCGTCGTCCTGCTGGTCCGCCCGCGCGGCCTGTTCGGCGGCAGGTAAGGCAAGCGGAGGCACGGCGCAGATGGACTATGTCCTGCACGTTCTGGTGATGGTCGCGATCTACGCGATCCTGGCCAGTTCATTCAACCTGTTGATCGGCTACGCCGGTCTCTTTGCGCTGTCGCATGCAGCCTTCTTCGGCGTCGGTGCTTATTCGACCGCAATCTTTGCGGCCACTTACGGGCTGCCGTTTCCGATCCCGTTGCTGATCGGAATTGCAGTGACTGCGCTGCTTGGCATTGTGGTCGCGTTGCCAGCCTTGCGCATCGGGGGAGACTACCTGGTGATCGTGACGCTGGCGCTGCAGATCATCGTGACGACGGTGCTGTTGAACTGGACCAGCATGACCGGTGGCACCGATGGTATCCGCGCCATTCCGCGTATCGATCTGTTCGGTGCTGTGCTGGACAGTCCGGGAAGCTTCCTGCCACTTGCCACCGCAGTGGCTGCGATCTGCTTTTTCATTGCCTGGCGCCTGGGCGCCTCGCCGTTCGGTCGTGCACTGAAAGCCATGCGGGAGAACGAGGCCGCCGTGCAGGCGGTCGGCAAGAACGTGGTCGCGATGAAGCTGATGGTCTTTGCGATTGCGGCCGCGCTTGCTTCTGTAGCCGGCTCACTCTACGCGCATTACTTCACCTTTGTTTCCGCGGACAGTTTCACGACCGAATTGACGATCTATCTGCTGACGATGGTGATCATCGGCGGTACCGGCAATCTGGCCGGTTCGCTGGTCGGTGCCGTTGTGCTCGCGATCCTGCCTGAGGCACTGAAGTTCATCGACATGCCGTCCGACATTGCCGACAAGATCCGTCTGATGATGT
>JAURMJ010000035.1 GCA_030830765.1 Quisquiliibacterium sp. | reverse complement strand
TCCAATTCAGCAGCAGGCAATCCCGGCCATTCTGGCCGGTGGCGACTTGCTTGCCGGTGCCCAAACCGGCACAGGCAAGACCGCCGGCTTTGTGCTGCCGATCCTGCATCAACTGACCGGCGCCACGGCGCCACAGCGCTCGGCCTCCGGTCGCTGGCCAATCCGCGTCCTGATCCTGACCCCAACCCGCGAACTCGCAGCCCAGGTCGAGGAGAGCGTTCGCGACTACAGCCGTCACCTTAAAATCACTTCACTGACTGTCTTCGGCGGCGTCAATATCAACCCGCAGATCAAGGCACTGCAGGGCCGCGTCGACATCCTGGTGGCAACACCGGGGCGCCTGCTGGACCACCTTCAGCAGCGCACTGTGGATCTGAGTGGCGTACACACGCTGGTACTCGATGAAGCAGATCGCATGCTCGACATGGGCTTCATTCGCGACATCCGCAAGGTACTCGCAGTACTGCCGGCCAAACGTCAGAATCTGCTGTTCTCGGCGACCTTCTCGGACGAGATCAAGAAGCTTGCCAATGACCTGCTCGACAATCCGAAGATCATCGAGGTCGCTCGCCGCAATGCACCGGCCGAACTGGTCGACCAGTCGGTGATTCAAGTCGACAAGCCGCGCAAGCGCGAGCTGCTCTCCAAGCTGGTGCTCGACAACGACTGGCATCAGGTGCTGGTGTTCACCCGGACCAAGCATGGAGCAAACCGCCTGACTGAACAGCTTGGCCGCGACGGCATCAGCGCGCTCGCGATCCATGGCAACAAGAGCCAGAGCGCACGGACACGGGCGCTGTCCGAATTCAAGGATGGCAGCCTGCGGGTGTTGGTGGCCACCGATATCGCTGCCCGCGGCCTCGATATCGAGGAGCTGCCGCACGTGGTGAACTTCGAGCTGCCGAATATGCCCGAGGACTATGTGCACCGCATCGGCCGCACCGGACGTGCCGGTATGAGCGGCGAAGCGATCTCACTGGTCTGCGTCGATGAGCTCAAGTTCCTGGCCGACATCGAGAAACTGATGAAGCGCCAACTGCCCCGTCGTGCTGTCGCCGGCTTCGAGCCGGATCTGAGCATCAAGGCGGTTCCAATCCCGATGGGGCGCACCGCACGCGGTCAGCAATATGACGACGGGCTCGGTGAATCAATGGCCCCTCGCCAGATGCCCCGACGTCAGGGTGGGCAGGGGCAGCGTCCGAATGGCAAGACGGCTGGCGGACATGGACAAGGTCAGCGTCGCGCTGCCGGGGCCGGTCAGCCTCAGCGGCCTGCCAATGGACAGCGCCCGGCGCAGGGTCAGTCGAACCAGAACGCAGCAGGTCAGCCGCAACGTTCCTCGAACGGGCAAGCTCCGCGCGCATCGAACAGCCAGCCGGCACGTCATCCGAATGGTGCGCAAAGACAAGCCAATTCGGGCGCTTCGCGTCCAGCTTTTGATGCACCCGTCAATCAGCAGCGCTCCGGGCAGCAGGATCGGGGGCATGAGAATGCACAGGCCAATCCGGGGAAGCCTGCAACCGGGAACACCTCCCCGGGGCTCGGATTTCGAGGCACGACGCGCCCAGGGCGGTTTCGCTGAAACCTGACGACGGTCAAGGGCAGCCTGGACGATTCATTCAGCCGTCTACGTAAGCTGCCCGCCCTCGATGTTCTGCTGCGAGTGACGCTTTTGGCATAAAGGCACACACCACAGCAAAAAAAACGGCCCACGATGGGCCGTTTTTTTCGGAAAACCTCTCAAGGCTCCTCGCAAAAACTGATGCCGGACTTGCCGGCATACAAGGCATCAGAGCTTGAACTTGATGACTTTGCAGCTTTGCTCGCCAAGCCCTTGGATGCCGATCGACACGACGTCGCCAGCTTTCAGGAACTGCGGCGTCGGCTTGATGCCCAGCCCAACGCCCGGAGGGGTACCGGTCGTAATCACATCACCGGGGTTCAGTGTGAACAGACTGCTCACATAGGCCACCAGCGTCGCGCAATCGAAGATCATGGTCTTTGTGTTGCCATCCTGCATGCGCTTACCGTTCACATCGGTCCACATCTGCAGGTTTTGCGGGTTCTTGACCTCATCGGCCGTCAGAAGCCACGGGCCGATCGGACCGAAGGTGTCGAAGCCCTTGCCTTTATCCCAGGTCGGACCACGCTCCTGCTGCCACTCGCGCTCGGACACGTCGTTGACCAACACATAGCCGGCAACATGCGACAGCGCAGCCTTCTTGGTCACGTAACGCGCGCGCGTGCCGATAACGATGCCAAGCTCGCACTCCCAGTCGGTCTTGACCGAATTCTTGGGCAGCATGATGTCGTCATTCGCACCCTGCATTGAGGAAAGCGTCTTGTGAAAAACGATCGGTTCCTTTGGAATTGGACTGCCGGTTTCAGCTGCATGATCCGCATAGTTCAGGCCGATCGCAACGAACTTGGTCGAGCCCGAGAACGGCACCCCGTAACGCTGCTTGCCACGCACCAGCGGCAACTTCTCGGCCTTGACTTTCGCAAGCTTGGCCAGCCCTTTCTCGGAAAGCTGCTCCGGACCGATGTC
>JAURMJ010000034.1 GCA_030830765.1 Quisquiliibacterium sp. | reverse complement strand
AGCCCCTTCAGGTATTCACCTTCCGGATGCGTCATCAGCATCGGATGGTCGATACCCGCCTGCAGTCGCCTGAGCATCTGAACATCCAGACCGGAGTCGAAGACGGCGCCGGCAATAATCTTTTGAAACAAGTCGACGTCGATGGCCCCCGAACAGGAAAAGGTGAACAGCAAGCCGCCCGGGTTCAGCAGCCGCAGCGCCTTCAGGTTGATTTCCTTGTACGCACGGGCGGCGCGATCGACATGATGTGAGGAAGGCGCAAACTTGGGCGGATCGAGAATGATCAGATCAAATCGCCGGCTCTGGGCATCGAATTGCTTCAGCGCATCGAAGACATTGGCCTCAAGCCAATGACAGCGATCCTCGCCCAGATCGCCAAAACCGTTCAACTGCTGATTCGCCCGCGCGGTCTCCAGGGCCGGACCGCTCGAATCGACCGACACGACGCTGGCGGCACCCCCCTTGAGTGCAGCCAGCGAGAACCCCCCGGTGTAACAGAAACAATTCAGGACCTGTCGCCCCCGTGCATTCACGCCGACGAGCGCGCGGTTCTCCCGCTGGTCGATATAGAAGCCCGTCTTGTGTCCGGCCAGTACATCGACGTTGTAACGCACACCCGTTTCTTCAATTTCGACCGGTGCCTGGGGTACCGGACCAAGCAGGGCTCCTTCGCGCAGCTCCAACCCCTCGCGCTGGCGTGCAGCGGCGTCCGAGCGTTCGTAAATGGTGCTGCAACCGGTGATTTCGGTCAGCGCCGCGACAATCGCATCGCGCCAGGCCTCCACACCGGCCGCCAACAGCTGCACCACCAGCTGGTCCCGATATCGGTCGACCACCAACCCGGGCAGACTGTCTGCCTCGCCGAATACCAGGCGCACTGCCTCGCAGGGTCCTTCAAGTACTGCCCGTCGCTCGATTGCACGGGCAATGCGCTCTCGAATCCACTGCTCATTAATCGAGTCAGCTTCATCGAAGCTCCAGACCCGGGCCCTGATCGATGAGGCCGGGCTGTAGGCCGCCCAGGCCAGAAACCGCCCATCGGCAGCGACGATGCGAACTGTCTCGCCGGTGCCCGGCTGACCGGCAATCCGTCCAATCGCTCCGGCATAGATCCATGGATGCCGCCGCAGCAGTGAACGGTCCTTGCCCGAGCGCAGTTGAAGTTGAGCGCTCATTGAAACTGCGGCCCGTCTTGAGATGAAATGCGCATGAATTCCCTAGCGGCGGCGCGCCCGCGGATGCGCGGCGTCGTACACCTTGGCAAGCCGCTGAAAATCCAGCGACGTGTATATCTGCGTGGTTGTGATGTTTGCATGACCGAGCAATTCCTGAACTGCGCGAAGATCGCCACTCGATTGCAGAAGATGACTCGCGAATGAATGCCGAAGGACATGCGGGTGCACATCAGCCGGAACACCGCGCTGCAGCGCCAAGCGCTTGATTCGGGCCTGGACTGTCCGGTTAGCCAACCTGCGGCCAAGCCCGCTGATGAACAAGGCCCGCTGTTCGGCACCAGGATGAGCGCGCAACCACTGCTCACGCTGTTCAATCCAGTCATGCAATGCCAGCAGTGCAGCTTTGCCGACGGGCACAGCACGTCGCTTGCCCCCCTTGCCCAGAACAACGACTTCGGCCTCGGCAAGATCCAGCCAGCTTACCGATTGGGAACCGCCGTCTGAAAAATGTCGGAGATCCAGGCTGGTCAGCTCTGATAAGCGCAGACCCGAGGAATAAAAGAGTTCCAGCATCGCCTGATCGCGGACCCGCTCGAAGCCAGATGCCCGATCCGTCTCGACCTGGTGTTCGGGGACCGTGACCAGACTGAGCGCAAGATCTGGCGACAGCGCCTTGGGAAGACGCCTGGACTGACGCGGGGCCCGCATGCCCCGTGCCGGATTGACAGTCAGCTGCCCCTGCTCAGCGAGCCAGTCAAGAAACCCCCGCCAGGCCGATAGACGTCTCGCAATCGATCGTGGCGCGGCGCCCTGACGTACCTGCGCGGCAACCCAGCTGCGAAGATCGGCCTGCGTCAGCCGGTCCCAGGATCGCTCCGACAGCAGACCCTGCAGCAGCGCGAGGTCCCGGCGGTAACTGTCGATCGTGCGCGCCGAATAGCCTCGCTCCGTAGCCAGCCGATGCAGATAGTTCTGAACTGCCTGCAATTGACCGGTCATGCTGGTTCCGACTCGCTCAGGGTGGCCCGACCGGTTTACTCGATCAGCCGGCAAAGAGCAGCGCTGGCCAGCTCGGCGATCTGCTCGAGGAAACTGGTGCCCATCTCGGCATCGAAGCGCCCGGCATCGGCAGACCCAAGCACCAGCATGCCGAAGGCGTTCGGATCAACCCCTCTTCGCAAGGGCAGCAAAACAATCGAGCGAGTCAAAGTACCCTCCTGCGGCAACCAGGTAGCGGCCCGAAATTCGGCGTTCGGCCCGCAATAGGGTTGCTTCATGCTGCTTGCCAACGCAATTGCTTCCTGATCAGTCGGCATCGCACACGACAAGCCCTGGAATGACTCACGCACGCCCCAGAGGCGCAGCGCAACCTGCGGCACCGAGAAAATATGCTGCATGCCGTCAACAACAACCTGCGGCAGGAAGGCCGGCTCGGCAGCCAATAGCATTTGCCGAGTCCAGCGCATCAGTTTCTCGGTGATCGCATCGTTTTCATTGCCGATGCGAACGAATTCGGAGATTTTAGCCTCCATTAAACGCAACCTCTCGCGCAGAACCTCAAGCTGGCGCTCATGCAGCGAGATTGCTCGACCGCCATGCGGATCCGGGACACGGATAGAAACCAGAAGCTCGGGATGCTGCACGAAGAAATCAGGATTTTGCTTCAGATACCCGAGAACTTCCTGCTCGTAATCGTATTTTTCGCTCATTTGAGTTTCGCCAAGTCGATTTCACCGTCAAATACCGGTTCTGCCGGCCCTGTCATCATCACCACGCCTCCCCGCCAATCGATCGTCAGCATTCCGCCACGGGTCTGCACATCGACCGGGCCGCGTAACAGGCCGCGACGCATGCCGCTGACCACCGCTGCACAGGCCCCGGTACCGCAGGCAAGTGTCTCGCCTGCCCCGCGTTCGAAGACCCGCAAACGGATCATGGAGTCGTCAAGCACCTGCATGAATCCCGCATTGACCCTGCGGGGAAAAGCCGCATGGGACTCAATGAGCGGACCATCGCTTGCCACCGGCGCAACTTCGACATCATCCACCAGCTGCACGGCATGCGGATTACCCATCGACAAGACAGACACCTTGCATTGATGCCGTCCGACAGGCAAGTTCCACACCGTGTCTT
>JAURMJ010000296.1 GCA_030830765.1 Quisquiliibacterium sp. | reverse complement strand
TTGGCAGGCGGTGTCGTGCAGGCCACAGTCGATGCTCTGGCTGAGCGTACGCACGATCACCAATGGCTGGCCTGGTTGGGACCGGCCATCGGACCGTCACATTTCGAGGTCGGCATGGAAGTTCGAGATGCTTTCGTTGATCAGGATCCAGGGGCGGCGGCAGGGTTTGCGGGAACTGCAAATCCTGAGAAATGCTATGGCGACCTGTTCTGGCTGGCCAGGCGCAGGCTTGAGCAGGCCGGGGTCACCAAGATCAGCGGAGGCGGTTTATGCACCGTGAGCGATCCAGCCCGTTTCTACTCATACCGTCGGGATCGGATGACAGGACGGATGGCCTCGTTGATCTGGATTGAGTGATCCTGATCGTCCGGCTCAGCCGGGTGATCTCAGATCACTCAATTCAGAGGCCGGTTGCTGGTGGCAGAACGGGGCACCTGCTGCGGCACCAGGATTTGGCGCCTATCGGGGCTTACTCGCTCGGATGACGCGTCGACTCGGACCTGTCACCGCTGTCTTGCAGCGTCGTGCCCGTCTCCGCGTTTGCACGCAAGCGTTCCCTCTCCCGTTCACGTGCTGCCTGATTGCGCCTTCGCTGCGGGGTGCCGAACAGGTAAAGAAAGAGCGCGAGAGGCATCAAGCCAGCACCCACGAACGTGACGATGCCGCGAAATAGCGTTGGTTGTGCTGCGGAAACCATCAGCACCGTGTAAACCCAGGCAATCGCAATGATATACATCGATCAAGAAAGTCCTGTATGGTCTCTGGGGGTATGCTTGCGGGTAAAATAATGCGGTGCACAATAAAATAGGGCTTCGGTCAGATGTGCGTTGTCCGGTCCCTTAGTTCCTCAGTTTAGGATACTCCAGGAGTCACTGATGGCGACCGTAAAGAAACCTGAATCGGCAAGCTCGCCCCGCAAGGCGGCAAAGAAAGCCACAGCCTCAGGAACGTCGACCCGGTCGCGTGCTGCCGCAGCCGCCTCGAAGGCAGAGGCGGTGGACAAGTCGGCAGGCAAGCCTGGAGCCAAGGCGGCTGCAAAACCTGCCACAAAATCCGCAAAAAAACCGGCAAAACAACCCGCAACAAAATCCGCATCAAAATCAGGCTCGAAATCGGCCGGGAGGACATCGGCGGGTCATTCATCGGGCTCCCGCAAGCGGGCTGCCGGCTCAAGGCAGTCGGCCTCGGGAGGGGCGGGATTTGAGTTTCCGGGGGGAATGTTCGGCGCGGGTCTCGAAGATGCATCATCCGCATTTGCCAAGCTGATACCTACGTTGGGAAGCGCCCATATTTCTCCGGACATACTCACAAAACTCCAGGAGGAATATTTGCAGCGCTGGCAGCAGTTGCTCAGCTCTGCCTCGGAGCATGCTGCGCCCGGTTTACCGGATCGTCGTTTCTCGCATGAATCCTGGCATGACAATGGCCCGTTTACCTGGACGGCTGCGTTGTATCTGCTGAATGCGGAATTCATGCAACGTCTGGCTGCTTCAGTCGAGGCTGACCGTGAAACAAAAGACCGCCTCAGTTTTGCGACGCAGCAATGGGTCGACATGCTCTCTCCGTCCAATTTCCTGGCCACGAACCCGGAAGTTCAGCAAAAGCTGCTGGAGACCCGTGGTGAGAGCCTTCGGGTCGGTCTCGAAAATCTTTTTGACGACCTTCAGCAGGGACGGATTCGACAGACAGATGAAACGGCGTTTCAGATCGGTGTCAACGTTGCAACTTCGCCAGGCGCGGTCGTCTTTCGCAATGAACTGATCGAACTGATTCAGTACGCGCCCTCGACTCCGAAAGTCGGCGCGCGTCCTTTGCTGCTGGTGCCACCGTTCATCAACAAGTTCTACATCATGGACTTGCAGCCGGAGGGCTCGTTCGTTGCGAACGCGGTCTCCAAGGGGCATACGGTCTTTCTAGTCTCCTGGCGCAATGCCGGGCCCGAGCTTGGCCATCTGAGCTGGGATGACTACCTGACCCTGGGGATCTTCAAAGCCATCGATGTGACCCGTCAGATCAGCGGCGCATCGACGATCAACGCGTTGGGATTCTGTGTTGGGGGAACGATTCTTGCCACCGGGATCGCTGCACTGGCGGCGCGCGGCGAGCGACCAGTGCACTCAATGACATTGATGACGACCTTGCTGGATTTTGCGGAGCCGGGAACCCTCGGTGTGTTTGTCGATGAAGCTGCCGTGCAGTTACGCGAGCAGACCATCGGCCGGGGCGGCCTGCTGCGGGGAAAGGATCTGGCAACCACGTTCTCGTTCCTGAGGCCCAATGATCTGGTCTGGAACTACTATGTCAATAATTACCTCAAAGGTGAGCAGCCGCCTGCCTTCGATTTGTTGTACTGGAACTCTGACAGCACGAATCTACCCGGACCGATGTACGCCTGGTATCTGCGTCATATGTATCTTCAGAATGAACTGAAGATACCCGGTCGACTGGTTTGTGCCGGTCAGCCGATTGACCTGCGTCGTATCAACATGCCGACGTATGTATTTGGTGCTCGTGAAGATCACATCGTCCTTTGGCGAGCGGCATTCTCCGGTGCCTGCCTGCTTGCTGGACCTGTCCGTTTTGTGCTCGGGGCAAGCGGCCACATCGCTGGTGCAATCAATCCTGCGTCCAAGAACAAACGCAGTTATTGGACTGGGCCGGCCCCTGCCGGTGAGCCTGAAGTCTGGCTTGAGAACGCGACCGAACAGCCTGGCAGTTGGTGGAACGACTGGACCGACTGGCTCGAAGCGCATCGCGGCGAGTCGGTTGCGGCGCCGGTCTCGCCTGGATCGAAGCAATATCCTCCGCTTGAGTCTGCACCGGGAGGGTATGTGAAGGTTCGCGCCGAATGATTCAGAGTACTGGGCTGTGGCCATTGCCCGCACCCAAATGCTTCAACGTGATCAACTTAGGAGATTGATAATGAGCAAGAAGCTGGCCTACGTGACGGGTGGCATGGGGGGAATCGGGACTGCCATTTGTCGCCAGTTCCATGATATGGGCTGTATTGTGGTGGCCGGTTGCGGCCCGACCCGTGACTTTAGTAAGTGGCTGAACGAGCAAAAGGCAGACGGCTATGAATTCCACGCCTCTGTCGGCAATGTTTCTGACTGGGAGTCAACCCAGGCGGCCTTCTACAAAATCAAGTCAGAGTTTGGCAGTCCGGACATTCTGGTCAACAACGCCGGGATTACGCGCGATGGCGTATTCCGCAAGATGTCGTTGGACGACTGGCGTACCGTTATCGATACCAATCTCAATTCCCTGTTCAACGTGACCAAGCAGGTCATTGACGGCATGATGGACAAGGGCTGGGGGCGCATCATCAACATCTCGTCAGTCAATGGAGAGAAAGGGCAGTTCGGCCAGACTAATTACTCGGCTGCCAAAGCGGGTATGCATGGTTTTACGATGGCGCTTGCGCAGGAAGTTGCCAGTAAAGGTGTGACAGTCAATACCGTGGCGCCGGGATACATTGCCACTGACATGGTCATGGCTGTGCGCGAGGACGTTCGCGAGAAGATCATCCAGACCATTCCAGTCAAACGGCTTGGTAGGGCTGAGGAAATTGCGTCGATCGTGGGCTGGCTGTCTACCGACGCGGGCGGCTTCACGACAGGTGCTGAATTCTCTTGCAACGGCGGACTGCACATGGGCTGATCCCCGATGCGCGCCTGAGGTGATTTCGGGCGCGCATTCGCGTAAATCAAGATTCGAGTAGCATTACCACTCTTGGAGTTCTTTTTTGCCAACGTTAGTGCGCCTGATCAAGAAATACCCCAATCGCCGGCTCTACGACACGCAGACCAGCGCCTACATCACGCTGGCTGATGTCAAGCAGCTTGTGCTCGACCACGAGGAATTCAAGGTTGTCGATGCAAAGTCTGGTGAAGATCTGACGCGGGCCATCTTGCTCCAGATTATTCTCGAGGAGGAGGCCGGCGGTTCGCCGCTGTTTTCTTCGGAGATGCTTGCCCAGATCATTCGGTTCTACGGTCATGCGATGCAAGGCATGATGGGCTCTTATCTGGAAAAGACCATGCAGGCCTTCGTCGAGATCCAGGCGAAAATGCAGGATCAGTCCAAGGCGTTTTACGACAGCAAAGGACTCCCCAGCCCAGAGTTATGGGCGCAATTCATGGCCGTTCAGACGCCGATGATGCAGACAATGATGGGCAACTACATTGAGCAGAGCAAGAATCTGTTCGTGCAGATGCAGGATCAGATGCAACAGCAGGCGCGCAGCGTCTTCCAGTCATTTCCGTTTCCCGGTGGTCCCCAGGGTGACAACGAAAAGAAGTAGTAGCGGTTCAAAGGCCGTCTCGCGCAGTTCGCGCCAATCCTCTTCCCCAAAAGTTGGTTTTGTCTCGCTGGGTTGTCCAAAGGCTCTGGTCGACAGTGAACTGATCGTCACGCAGTTGCGTGCTGAAGGGTATGTCATCTCGCAGAGCTACCAGGATTCAGATCTGGTCGTCGTCAACACCTGCGGGTTCATTGATGATGCGGTTGCCGAATCGCTGGACGCAATCGGGGAGGCGCTGGCCGAGAACGGTAAGGTGATCGTGACTGGTTGCCTGGGGGCCCGCAATGATTCGGACGGTGGCAACATGGTCACCAACGTCCATCCGAAGGTTCTCGCGGTCACCGGTCCTCATGCGGCGCAGGAGGTCATGGAGCATGTACATCGACATCTGCCCAGACCGCATGATCCGTTCTCAGATCTGGTCCCGGAAGCCGGGATCAAACTCACTCCGCGCCACTACGCGTATTTGAAGATTTCTGAAGGCTGCAATCATCGTTGCAGCTTTTGCATCATTCCGTCGATGCGGGGCGATCTTGTGAGCCGTCCGATTGGCGACGTGATGCGCGAGGCCAAAGCTCTGCTGCAAAGTGGTGTACGGGAGCTGCTCGTCATTTCCCAGGACACCAGTGCCTATGGCGTCGATGTCCGCTACCGCAGTGGCTTTGTTGAGGGACGCCCGGTTCGCACGAAAATGCTGGATCTCGTCCGTGAATTGGGCAAGCTTGCCCAGGATCATGGCGCCTGGGTCCGCCTGCATTACGTCTACCCGTATCCGCATGTGGACGAAGTTGTCGAACTGATGGGTGGTGGCGGTGTGCTGCCTTATCTGGATGTTCCGTTTCAGCATGCGCACCCGCGGATTCTCAAGTTAATGAAGCGACCAGCATCTGGGGAGCGGAACATAGAGCGCATTCAGGCCTGGCGCGCAGCCTTGCCGGACATCACCGTGCGCAGCACGTTCATCGCAGGTTTTCCCGGCGAGACTGAGAAGGAATTCGAGTACCTGCTCGACTTTCTTCGCGAAGCACGCCTTGATCGCGTGGGCTGCTTTGCTTATTCGCCGGTCGACGGAGCTGCGGCCAACGATTTACCCGGGGCCTTGCCCGATGAGATTCGCGAGGAACGTCGTGAGCGTTTCATGGCGGTTCAGGCACAGATCTCTGCCGAGCGTCTGCAGCGTTTCGTGGGTCGGAACATGCAGGTGCTGGTTGACGGAGTCGAGGAAACCGACGCCGGTATCGTCGCGGTCGGACGCAGCGCAATGGATGCGCCAGAGATCGACGGGGTTGTGCGTTTCGTTGGCGAGGGGCGCCTGCCGATCGGTGATTTTGTCCAGGTCCGGATCACCGGCAGCGATGAACATGATCTTGAAGGCGAGATGATCGACCCTTCCTGAAAGGATGTGAGCAATGAATTTCACCGGCGTATTTCCGATTCTGGCCACCCCGTTTTGCAGCGATGAGTCTTTTGATGACGCTGCAATGCAAACAATGCTCAAATTCATGCAGGATCTGCGCGTGGATGGGGTTACCGTTCTCGGTGTGCTCGGTGAGGCCAACCGGATGAGTGACCACGAGCGTGAGCAGATTATCCGGTGCACCGTCCAGACTTTGGGTGAATCCACGCCTGTGATTGTTGGCGTCTCGCATCCCGGCACGAATGCCACCATCGAACTGGCTGCGATGGCGGCTGAGCTGGGTGCCCATGCCGTGATGGTGACGCCATCGGCGGAGGCGGTCCCCAATGATGCGCGGATTGCTGAATATTTTGGCCGTATCTGTGCGGCGAGCAAGCTGCCCGTTGTGCTTCAGGATCATCCAGCCTCATCCGGGGTTCACATGGCGGCCCCGCTCATCGCTCGAATCGTGGATGAAAATCCATCAATCGCCTGCGTGAAGGCCGAGGCTGTGCCATCGCCACCCAAGATTGCACTGTTGCGCGGCCTGTTCAAGCGACAGGTGCCGATGCTGACCGGGCTTGGCGGGCTCTACGGTCAGTTCGATCTGGAGGCTGGATCCAGTGGCTACAAC
>JAURMJ010000295.1 GCA_030830765.1 Quisquiliibacterium sp. | reverse complement strand
TCGTGCTGTCCGTGCTGGCCGCCCCCCTGTTCCTGGTCGGCTTGTTGGCTGGCGTGTTGTGGGTGGCTGTGTCGTGGTCGGTGGCGGCTGTGATGGTCGGCGTTGACACGGGTCTGACGCATCTGTCAGCCGCGCTGGATCGACCGACCGTTGCGCTCTTTGCGGCCACCGAGGCCTGGCGTTACGGCCCTTACTGGACCGATCGGGCAATCAGCCTGGGCGGTGCGGGAAAATGGCCGACGGCGCAGCAGGTATTGTCCGCCTTGAACGGGCTGACCGCTGGCAGATCTGCGCAGCTGAGACCGAGTCACTGAACAGTCAAACCCTTGATGAATCTGTTCCTCTATTCAATCGCCTGGTGGCTTGCGACGCCGCTGGTGATGGCCTATCTGCTGTGGCGTTCGCGCCTGCAGCCCGAGTATCGCCAGCACTGGCTTGAACGCTGGGCGCTCAGACCAGCGCCACGCATTGACGGTCCGGTGGTCTGGGTGCATGCGGTCTCGGTCGGCGAAACCCGTGCTGCGCAGCCACTGGTGAACGCGCTGCTCGAACGCGACCCGTTGCTGACAATTCTGTTGACGCACATGACACCGACCGGTCGTCAGACCGGCGAGGAGCTGTTTGGCACGCGTCATGGAACGCGCGTGATTCAGCGCTACTTGCCCTACGACTATGCCGATGCGATGCGCCGCTTTCTGCGCACCTGGCGGCCTCAACTGGGCATCGTGTTGGAAACCGAGCTGTGGCCGAATTTAGCTGCCGCAGCCAGGTCGCTTGATGTGCCAGTGGCGCTTGTTAATGCGCGGCTCTCCGAGCATTCCTTGCGCAAGGGGCAACGCTGGCAGTCGCTGATGACCCCTGCGATCAGATCGCTGGGTCTTGTACTGGCGCAGACCGAGGCGGATGCCGCTCGCATCAGGCAGCTTGGTCGTGCCGACGTTCCGGTGGTTGGCAACATGAAGTTCGATATCGATCCGCCGCAAGTGATGCTCGCCAAGGGGAAGATCTGGCGAAGCATTTTCGGCGAACGACCTGTCGTACTGGCAGCAAGTACGCGCGACGGTGAGGAGGCTTTGTTGCTTGATGCCTGGCTTCATGCCGATCAGGCGCTGCAATCGCAGGTAGGTGACCAGCAGCAATCGGCTGATGAAGCCGCAGCGTTGACGGACTCGCAGCCAGCCGGCGCGCGCGCAGTGGCTACGCCGCCCCTGCTCGTGATCGTGCCCCGCCATCCGCAACGCTTTGATGAGGTTGAGCGCGAAGTGCTTGCACACGGATTGCGGATGGCTAGACGCTCAGCCATGACCCTTGGGCAGAGCGATGCAGAAATTTCGCCGCCTATCGACGTTCTTCTTGGCGATTCGATGGGCGAGATGTTCGCGTATTACGGAATGGCCGATGTGGCAATCATCGGCGGGTCCTTGCTGCCTTTCGGGGCTCAGAATCTGATCGAGGCCTGCTCGGCAGGCGTGCCGGTTGTGCTCGGGCCGCACACCTATAACTTTGCAGACGCAGCCGAGCAATCAATCGAAGTCGGCGCGGGCGTTCGCGTGACGGATGCCGGGCAGGCGGTCCGGGTGAGCCTTCAGCTGTTGGCCGATCCTCACGCACATGATCAGCGGTCGCGCCGTGCGATTGAATTCACACAGGCACATCGCGGCGCCACCCAGCGCACGCTGACCCTGCTTGAGAATCTGATCGAGGCCCGGAAGGGGCCTGCAGAGCAATAAGTCGACGCCCGAACCTTATTTCTTGACGGTCGATGCGTCCGCAGGCCTGCTGCTGGCTGGTTGCATCAGTGCCGAGACCCGCTCCAGATCCTTGACGTCAAGTTCCCCTGCGACAGCTTTCAGACGCAGCCCGTTGAGCAATACGTCGTAGCGTGCCTTGGCCAGGTCGCGACGGGTGGTGAACAGCTGCTGCTGAGCATTCAGCACATCGATGTTGATGCGCACCCCAACCTGATAACCGAGCAGGTTCGAGTCCAGCGCGAGCTGGCTGGATTTTTCGGCGGCCTTCAGCGCGCCGACTTGTGCGATGCCACTGCTTGAACCCAGGTAGTAGCTTCGGGCCGCCTGCTCGGCCTGGCGACGGGCGTTTTCCAGATCTGATTCAGCTTTATTGCGGGCAGAGATGGCCTCGCGAACCTTCGCGTCGATTGCACCACTGGTGTAGAGCGGCACGGTCATCTGCAGACCGACCGAAGCTGCCGTCGTGTTCACGCCAATAAACAGTGCACTTGCGCTGCGGTTATGACCCAGCGATGCGACTGCATCCACAGTCGGGTAGTGTCCGTAGCGCTGCTTTTCGATTTCTCGCCTGGCGATCTCGCCGGCGACCTTGGCCTGCACGACACCGAGATTGTTGTTGCGGGCAACATCGGTCCACTCACCCTGACTGGATTTGGGTGCTTCAATCGTGGCATCGGTGCGCACAACATGCAGGGAGGGCACTGGCTTGCCGATCAGCAGCGAGAGGGCTGCACGCTTGGTCTCGATGTCGTTGCGCGCGACCACTTCCTGGGCCAGAACAAGGTCGAATCGTGCCTGAGCCTCCTGCTGGTCGGTGATCGTGGCAGTTCCGACCTCAAAGTTGCGCTTGGCTGCAGCCAGCTGCTCGGAGATTGCCCGCTTTTGCGAGACCAGCGTCTCCATGTTGTCCTGGGCGATCAGCACATCAAAGTAGGCCTGTGATACCCGCACCATGAGATCCTGACGCGCCGCTTCGTATTGCGCCTCGGCGATCAGAACGGCCAGCTTGCTTTGCTCGAAGGTTTCGACATTTTGCAGTCGCAGCAGCGGTTGACTCAGCTGGATGCCATAGTTCTGCGCTGTGTAGTCTCTGCGGGCAGAGACATTGTTGTCACTGGTCCAGCGGTTGATGCTGGCCGTGCCGTTGATGCCTGGAAGCAGTCCGGCCCGTGCCTGGGGAACGCGTTCGCGGATTGCCTCCAGCTGCGAGCGGGCACTTGCGACAATTGCATCATTGGTCAGGGCGTCCCGAAAGGCCGCAGCAATGTCCATTGCAAACAGCGTGCCGGGCAGGGTCGCGACTGCGACGACCAGGGCCAGCTTGCGCGCTTTGATTCCAGTTGCCATCGAAACTTCCTCAATAGGTCGGACAGCTCGGATCGACTTCGCACGCCCATGCGTGAATCCCGCCGACCAGATTGTAGATGGGGTCGAAGCCTTGTCGTGCAAGAAAATATGCAACCTGCATGCTTCGGGCGCCGTGATGACAGATGCAGACTAGTGGGCGGTTGCGATCGAGCTCATGAAAACGGGCCGTGATTGCACCCATCGGGATATTGAGGGCACCCGGAAAGCCCGCGGTGACCACTTCCCAGGGTTCGCGCACATCCAGCAGCTGTGGCTGTTCGGTCGCGGGCTCAGACAGCCAGCGGGACAGTTCAGTGACATGCAGCTGCTTCATCGCGCTCATGATGCAAGCCGTATGAAAGGATCTGATGAAACCTGCGGGTGCAAAGGCATTTGAATTCGATGCTCAGAAGCGGAAGCGGTCCTTGACCGGGAAGCCGGTCAGGGGCCTGGCGACTGTTTCAAAGAGCGTTTGCGCCGAGAAACTGCTGTCTGCAGTCCGCGTGATCAGTTGTGCTTCCATGACCGGTGCATCGCCGACGATTGCGATCAGGCGGCCGCCGACCGACAGCCGCTGCAGGAAGGCATCGGGAATAAACGACACCGCGCCTGACAGCAGGATCACATCGTAGTGGCCCCCGGTGCCAAGTTGCGAGCCGTCGCGCTGTTCGACATTGACATTGCGCAGCCCCGCGCGCTCCAGGTTGCCGCGCCCGAAGCTGGCCAGCCCGGGATGGATTTCACGGGTGGTGACATGGCGGGCGCGATGCGCCAGCAGCGCGGTCATGAAGCCAGAGCCGGTCCCGATCTCAAGCACCTGCTCATGCTTTTGCACAGCCAGCGCCTGCAGCAGACGGGCCTCGACACGCGGCGCAAACATCGTCTCACCGGTCTGCTTGCCATCGAGCACCAGCGGGATTTCCATGTCGGTAAATGCAAGCGCCCGGTAGGCGGCGGGAACGAAATCCTCGCGTTTGACCTGGAGCATCAGGTCGAGCACATCCTGGTCCAGCACATCCCAGGGCCGGATCT
>JAURMJ010000294.1 GCA_030830765.1 Quisquiliibacterium sp. | reverse complement strand
ATCAAGGCATCCAGGTCAGCATTCCGAAGATCTTCGGGTGAGATTCGGCGATAGGCTTCCGCATGGCTGACCTCCGGGCCCAGCGTGTAGGTGCGAAATGCATTCAGCCCTTCGATGTGTCGTGCATAGTCCTGCAAGACCAGTTGCGACGCGAAGCATTGCATTGCCTGCCGTTTGAGCGGCCAGACGGAAGTAATATCAATCAGGCAGTCCGGCGCCGACAGCGCTCCGACTTCGTAAAGCAGCAATTCGGGTAAGGCCGCTTCGGCCGTGACGCGACTTCTAATTGCATTGAGCAGCGCCCGCGCCGTTGAGACATGATCAGGGTGGATCTCAGTCAGATTCGGCGCCAACACCAGATCGACATCGGTGAGCAATGCATCGATCCGTTCGGATAACCCGGACTGATTCGCCAGGCTGCGATCGGGTAAACCCCAAAAGACCGGCTCTGCAAGCCCAAGCACCGCACTTGCCGCGATCGATTCCTGGCGTCGCTGAGCAACGATGGCTTCGCGCTCTGATTCACTACCGGCCAGACCAGCGCCATCGGTCAGGATCACGACCCGCACCGCAGCCCCTCGCCGGGCCAGCAGCGCGGCCGCGCCGCCACATCCGAACACCTCATCATCTGGATGCGGAGCCAGCACCAGAACGCGTTGTGCCGCCGGCAGCGCCGCGGGCTCATAAGGAATGAACCAGTGCTCCATCGGGTATCAGCCCTGCCGCGCAGCACGCCACAGGGCCTTAAGCCGGCGCGCGGGATAATAGAACCATCTGAGGACAGGCAGACCGAGAACGGGCGATCGAAGACTCCTGACCGGTACGGCAACTACATACAGTTCACGGGCCAGCTGCTCTGCGGCAGCCAGCACCTGCGGCGGACTCATGGAGACACTCAGCGTGGCATGCTTGGCCTGAGCGATTGCGTAATAACGATCAAGCACATCCTGTCGCTCTCGCACCTTGTCCGGGTTGGCCGGCACCCGATACAGCGAGGTCAGCTTGGGCACCAGCATGAAATCGCGCTCCAGCGTGTAGCGCACCCACAGATTCCAGTCCTCAAGATTTTCCAGCCCGGTATCGAAGCCGCCTAAACGGTCATAGAGCTCGCGCCGGAACAGCACCGTCTGGATCGGCATGAAATTGTGATGCCATACCAGCGTCCGGTTGAACGCCTGGCGATGGATCACGCTGTAGACCAGATCCTGATAGCGCCACGGATCCTGGCTGATAACATTCGTGCGCACTTCAAAAGCCAGGCCATAGACCCCGCCAAGCTGTGGCTCCTGCATCAGGCTGGTTGCCAACACCTCGAGGTGATCCGCGTAAAAAAGATCGTCGTCATCAAGAAAGCAGAGCAGATCCCCGGTTGCGGCAGCGAGACCAGCATTACCGGCAACACATCGACCGCTTTTGGGCAAGGACACGTAGCGCACTGCATGCAAGACGCCGCTTGCACGGATCTGCTCGACCTGATCGCGAGCCGTCTCGCCCCCATCTTCGACCACAACCAGTTCGATCGGCGAATAAGTCTGCTGCATCACTGATCGTGCAGCCTCACTCAGACGGCCGCCGCACCCCGGCATGGTCCGCATCACAACGCTGATCAACGGCGGATTTTCAAGTTGCGCAGCCGGATACGGATGGAAAGCCCCATCGCGCACCATGAGGTAATCCCACATTCGGAATGGAAACGGCTCACGGCTTTTTTTTCGGGTCAGCAGAAACTGCGGCGCAAGACGTACTAGACGCACCAACCGGTTGGCCAGTTCCCGACGCTGAGCCGGGTAGCGCGCCGGAACCAGGAACAGCCCGAGAAACATGATGAAACCCTGAAGCACCTCCCTCAGGCTCCCATACCGGCACCGAAGCAGCACATTGGCCAGCGTGCTTTCATAGAACTGCAGCGGCTTTGCCTTGCCGGGATCCTCGTAGCTGTAATGCCGAACAGTCGCCTTTGGAACATAGCGAAGCCGAAACCCGTGATCGCGCAGGCGGTAGGACAATTCGACGTCTTCGCCGTACATGAACAGCCGGGGCTCATAACCACCGACCTGCTCGATTGCCGAGCGGCGAAACAACACGCAGGCACTGGAGCTCCAGAGCGTCTCCTGACTGACCGGGTGATAGTTCTTAGGGTGCTCGTACGGCTTCTGGCGACATTCCCAGCTGGCAAAATCCTCCGGGTCTGCACACGCGATATCAAGCAGGGTTGTCAGTGTCCCAGCTTCGAATTCCAGATCAACATTGGTGACCAGAAAATAAGGCGCGCTCTCCTTGGCCAGATTGGCATTATGTCCGCGGCCAAAGCCGATATTCGTACCGCAGGAAAACTCAACGCAGCGGAACCGTCCACCGTGTTCCTGAACAAAAGCGCGCAGTTTCTCTTGCGTCTGGTCAGACGACCCGTTATCACGCAGCAGCAGGCCAATTCGGCCCAACGGGTAGTTCTGCTCGAGCAGGCTGCGAAAAAACGCATCCAACCATCGCTGCGAATCAAACGTAACAACTGAGATATCAAGATCGGGCACGTGCATTTGCGTGACAGAGGCTCTAGCCAAGATGCCCAGAGACGGATCTGTGTATTGTTGAATCCCGTTTAAAAAACAACGACTGTGAGATCATACGATGCGTAGTCCACAGCCAGCTGGCTCGTACAAAATCCGAACGTCATTAGATCATCAAACATTCCAGTCGCTCAGGTGAGCGGACTTGGAGTTCCGGTGGTACTCGACAATTGAATCTGCAACAGCAGTCGCAAGCAACTCCCAAAAGAAATTACGGAAACTTCCGACAGGAGCCCCTTGGACAGGGACCCGACTTGCTCACAATTTCACTGATCAGTCACAGGCAGGGTCATCTTGCACAACATGTCCTCGACAGCCTCGAGCGGGAGACATCGCAACTGGCCAAGGTGATCGTCACAAAAAACATCCAGGAGCCATGGCAACCTCGGTTCAATCATCCAACAGCTGAACTGATGGTGATTGACAACCCTGCGCCCAAGGGTTTTGGTGCGAACCATAACGCTGCATTCGCGCATTGCGAAACGCCGTTCTTTGCCGCTGTGAACCCGGATCTGACGTTCGGTGATACCCGACTGACGGAGCTCTTGACCCTATTCGAGGATGCTCGTGTGGCGGCAGTCACGCCGGCGATTTTGTCGCCGGATGGCGAGCGCGCCGACTTTGTTCGCGACCTGATGTCACTGCCCAACCTGATCCGAAGGCACCT
>JAURMJ010000293.1 GCA_030830765.1 Quisquiliibacterium sp. | reverse complement strand
GCCTATCCGTTTGGTTCGATCGTGTTCGGGATCTGTCTGACGGTTCCGGTTTCCGTCAGCTGGCTCACCCATGACTTCTCGCAAGGGCTGGCTGTCAGCGTTCTTTCGATTGCTGTCCTGCTCGTGCTGCACTTCGCACACGGAGCCATGTATCGGGTTTTGCGTGGCATGATCATTTCTCGGATGCGTGAGGAATCGCTGTCGCGCCATCTTGAGATCCAGCGTGCTGAGCAGGAGGCTGCAATCCGCGCCAAGTCACTCTTTCTGGCGGCAGCCAGCCACGATATTCGGCAGCCGGTTACCTCAATGAACCTGCTGCTGTCGGCCGTTCATGCGGCCTCCGACGAACAATCTCTGCGCCGCGTCATCGCCAAATTCGAGCCGCCACTCAAGGCGCTCGAAGAAGTCCTGACCTCAATCCTGGAAGTGTCCCGGCTAGAGGCTGGCATTACCGAGATCAAGTCGCGCCGTTGCGAGTTGATTGAAATCCTGGAACCGCTGATTTCAGAATACCGCTCAAGGGCCGGCGCAAAGCGTGTGCAACTTGAGAGCGAACTGCCCGAAGCGCTGTATCTGGAAACCGACCCGGAAATTCTGCGTCGGATTATTCGAAACCTGCTGGACAACGCCGTCAAGTTCACTGAAATCGGCGTCGTGCGGGTTCTGGCTGAGAAAAAAAATCAGGACTTGTTGATTCGTGTTCGCGATACCGGACCGGGCATTCCAGAAAGCCAGCAGCATAAGGTGTTTGACGATTACTTCCAGGCCGACAACTGGCACAGAGATCGCAGACAGGGCCTCGGTCTCGGGCTTTCGATCGTGCGTCGCATGGTCCCGCTGTTGAATGCCCAGATCACACTCGACTCGCGTCCCGGACATGGCTCGACTTTCTCGCTGCTACTCAAAGGCGCCGTCGCCCAATCCCAGGATCATGATGATGATGACTTTTCCGATGATCTTTTCGAGCTGCAGCCGGGTATCGAGGTTGAGAGTGTGCTGGTTGTTGAAGATGACAAGCTGGTTGCCGACGCACTGGCCACTGTGTTCAGCGGAATCGGTGTAAAGGCTCGTTACGCGATGGATGGTGAAGATGCGCTGATGCAGACTGCACTTGGGCGTTTTATTCCGGATCTTGCCATGGTGGATTTTGGTCTGCCAGGTCGTTATGACGGGCTCACGCTGATCGCGCATCTAAAGAACAGACTACCCAGGTGCGTCTTTCTTCTGGTGACTGGAGACACGAATCCAGAAGTGCTTCGCCGCGCCACCGATGAGGGCATTCCGGTGCTGCACAAGCCAATCACAATGAACCGACTGGCAGAAACACTCAGGCAGATCGGTGTGCGGACTGACTAGTTGTCGCGATCGTCTACCTGCTTTGTTGGCTTAACAGCCAGGCCTGGGTGACGGCAACCACCTGAGCGCGATTCTTCACGCCAAGGGAACGAAAAATGCTCGCAACGTGCGTCTTGACCGTATTTTGCGAGATTCCAAGCTCCCGACAGATTTCCTTGGTCGTCATGCCTTTGGCGAGCAATTCGACGATCTGACGCTGACGGCTCGAAAGCGGCGGCTCATGACCTGACTGGCGTGAGGACATCGGATAGTCATTTGTCTCCAGCCCGATTCCAGATCGCGCATGCGATCGTATCGCCTGAGGACTGACGATGTCTTCGAGGATATCGGGTGGAATGTAAGTTCCGCCGTCGAGTACGAGTCTGAGCGCGTCGATCAACACCGCGTGCGGGGAAGTTTTCGGGATGAACCCCTTGGCTCCGGCGGTGAGTGCACGGCGAATGCTGCCCGAATCGTCGGTGGCCGAGAAGATCACGACCAGCGCTTGCGGCCAGCGTTTAAGGACCCGAGTCAGTGCATCCAGACCACTGGCGCCGGGCAGTGACATGTCAAGCAGAATCAGATCTGGAGCGACACCTTCCAACTGCTCGAGCGCTTCCACGGACGAGACAGAATCGCGTTGCACATCGGGCCGCAGCGTTTCGATCGCAATGCCGACGGCTTCAACGATCATTGGGTGGTCATCAACAATCAAGACGCGCACTAGCAGAATTCCAGAAGAGTGGGTCGATGGGAACGCACTGGCATAGCCCCCTCAGTCGATCTTGCCTGACTCGCTCACCATTTCGGGCTAATACCACTGATTATTGCGAGTTTGACACATTTCGGATCGATTGCATTCCCGGCGCGCGCCCGCCAGCCGGCCATTTAGCGGGCACCAAACGTTGTCTTGCCAAACAAGGCCTTCTCGGTGCTGGGCTGAGACCGCCAGTATTGGCGTGGAGCGTCAACAGTCGCACCCAGCGCTGCCGCCGCATGCCAGGCCCAGCGTGGGTTGTAGAGCATGCCACGGGCCAGTGCCACCATGTCGGCCTTGCCCGAGGCCACAATCTCTTCAGCCTGCGCAGGCTCGGTGATCAATCCGACCGCCATCACTGGGATCTTCACTTCCTTGCGGATTGCATCTGCAAAGGGCACCTGATAGCCCGGACCAATGGCAATTTTCTGTTTTGGCGAGACGCCGCCACTGGAAGCGTCGATCCAGTCGGCGCCCAGGCGCTCACAGCGCTTTGCAAACTCGATCGTGCCTGCAAGATCCCAGCCGCCCTCGACCCAATCGGTGCTGGAAATCCTGATGCCCATCGGCTTGTGCG
>JAURMJ010000292.1 GCA_030830765.1 Quisquiliibacterium sp. | reverse complement strand
CTCATCCCGCTGCTGCTGCTGCCCGCGTTCATCAACCCGCAACGATTTCGATGGGTAGCCCTGGTGATCACGACGCTGTTCTGGGTGCTGGCATTTGCTGTTGGCACGCGCGCGTTTTATCTCGCGATTCTTGTGGCGGCCGGTTTTTCCTGGTTTGTAGTCCCAGCGATCGGACGGCAGTGGCTCGCGCTGCAATGTCGCTGTGCCGTGACGGGTCTGATCGCTTACCTGGCGATCTTTGTGCTGCTGCCATCGCTGATGGGATTCTCACTGAGCTCCGATCTTGTGCGACTGACCTCGCTGGGCGCAGTTGCTGACAGCTCGGGTCGCGTCTTAATGTGGTCCGAGGCGCTTTGGCTCGCCTGGCAACACCCGATGCTGGGTGCCGGGCCGATGCAGTTTGCAGGGGTCGAACAGCAGGTCCGAGAACTGTCGAAGATTCTGGGGCTTGCCTGGCATTACACCGCCCACCCCCACAACACCGTGCTGCAACTCCTCGCCGAATTCGGGATTCCCTTCACGCTGATCCTTGGCTGGCGGGTGACCGTGGCAAGTCATCGCCTTCTCAGAACGGCCACCAAAGTCAAGGATACAAACCCGCAACTCGTGATTCTGCTGATCACGCTGGTGACAGCCTTTGTGTACAGCCTGCTCGATGGCTCACTGGTGATGCCCTACACGCAGGTGCTGGCCAGTCTTGTCATCGGCTGGACGCTGGCGGTCGCTTCGCCGGACCTACGCCCAGGGATCTTGCGCAGTCCGATCATCGGCCGAATGCAGACACATGCAATCCGAATGAGTGCATTGGCGATGTCGATCTTTCTGGTCTGGCTCGCAGTTGAGCCCTTTGATCGAATCATTGATGATTCGAAGCGCTATGTTGCACGGGCACCCGAAGGCTTGCTCAACCCACGCTTCTGGGCACAAGGCATCATCAATCTGCCCCATGACCAGCGATATCCGTTCCCGATCTTTCAAGCACCCGCCCAGCGCGAGTAGCCCACCCGGTCGACATGCCGCACACGACAGATCGCGGTTTCATGGATTACGGCGCAATGCGTCCTGCAGCCCTCATCCATACATGTTGCTGAGCACCCCGATCCCATCAATCTCAATCTCCACCTGGCTGCCAGCCCTCATCGGCAGCACGCCCAGCGAGGTGCCGCAGAGAATCACATCGCCAGCCTCAAGCGTCATGTCCTGCGAGATCCGCGAGACCAGTTCGGCGGGGTTGAAGATCATGTCGGACAGCGCGTAGTTCTGCCGCTCGCGGCCGCCGACCCGGGTGCGCAAGCTGGCCGCAGCCGGATCGAAGTCGGTTTCAATGACCGGGCCGAATGCGCCGAACCCGTCAAAGCCCTTGGCGCGCGTCCACTGGGCGAAGCTTGCGTCGCGGTTCAGCAGTTCAATGGCGGTGACGTCGTTGGCGCAGGTGTAGCCGAAGATGTGGGCCGGCGCCTGCTCTACCGATACGCGCTGTGCACGCCGACCGATCACCACGGCCAGCTCACCTTCGTAAGCAATACGCCCGACTTGCGCCGGCGGTGCCGAAATGGTTGCGCCATGGGCTGTCCAGCTGCCCGGCGCCTTCAGAAAATACAGCGGCTCGGCCGGCGGCTGCCAGCCATTCTTCTGGGCCAGCGCATGAAAGTTGTTCCATAAGCCGACCATGGTTCGAGGCTGACAGGGCATCAGCGGTTCGACCTGCGCTGCCGCAATCTGCTCACCGGTGGCCCGGGGTGCATTGAACAAGTCGCCTTCATGGACCAGCACCTGCTCACCCTGCAGACAGCCGAAGCCCTCGCGACCGTTGTGTCTGAAACGCATCCATTTCATTGCTGATGATCTCTCTGTCGATTGAGTCTGAATCTGAATATTGCCAAAATCGCGAAACTCCCGATGACAAGCCCATGCACAACACTGATCAACCTTCGCACTCCGCCTGGTCGGTTTTTCTGATCTTTCTGCGGCTTGGTTGTACAAGCTTTGGCGGACCGGTTGCGCACCTGGGCTATTTTCGTGAAGAGTTTGTGACGCGACGCGCCTGGCTCAAGGAACAAGCCTATGCCGATCTGGTCGCGCTGTGTCAGTTTCTTCCCGGACCGGCCAGCAGCCAGGTGGGGCTGGCAATCGGCCTGCAGCGGGCCGGCTATCGGGGCGCCCTGGCTGCCTGGCTGGGCTTCACGCTGCCCTCCGCACTGCTGCTGGTGCTGTTCGCACTCGGGGCCGGCACACTGATCGATGCCTCCGCCGGCGGATTGACGAGCGGCGGATTGACGACCGGTGGCTCGCTTGCCGGTGCCCTGGCCGGCCTGAAGATTGTCGCGGTTGCCGTCGTCGCACAGGCGGTCTGGGGCATGGCCCGCAGTCTGTGTCCTGACCGACCGCGGCTGGCGCTGATGACCGCATCGGCCTGTGCGATGCTGCTCGCGCCGACCCCGTGGCTGTCGCTGGGTCTGATCGGCGCTGCCGGGCTGATCGGGCTGCGGCTACCCAGGCCGAATGCGCCGCTGGTCAATGAATCGATTGCCTTGCCGGTCAGCCGACGCGCAGCCGGCCTCTTTCTGACGCTCTTCTTTGCGCTGTTGCTTGGGCTGCCGCTGCTGGCCGCGACCGGCAGTGCACTCTGGCAGAGCATTGACGCCTTCCTGCGCGCCGGTTCACTGGTCTTTGGCGGCGGCCATGTGGTGCTGCCCCTGCTGCGCGCCGAGGTGGTGGCACCTGGCTGGCTTGCGGACGACTTGTTTCTGGCCGGCTATGGCGCCGCACAGGCGGTTCCGGGCCCGCTGTTCACCTTTGCCGCCTACTTGGGGGCGGCAATGGGTCGTGCGGGCGGTCATTTGGCGGCTCTGGGCCCCTGGCTGGCTGCCCTGGTCTGCCTGTTGGCGATCTTTGTGCCGGCCTTCCTGCTGGTGGCCGGCACGCTGCCATTCTGGGAGCAGCTGCGGCGCAACGACTGCGCCCAGGCCGCACTGGCCGGCATCAATGCCGCGGTGGTTGGCTTGCTGCTGGCTGCGCTCTACGATCCGGTCTGGACCAGTGCCATTCATGGACCCCGCGATTTTGCG
>JAURMJ010000291.1 GCA_030830765.1 Quisquiliibacterium sp. | reverse complement strand
TCACACAGATAGGGCTCGGCAAGACCACCCGCAGCTCGCACGCGCTCCAGCGTTTCGGTCAGCGAGGCTTCGTCGCGATCCACCGCAAGCACGCGCGCGCCCTCCTCGGCAAAGCGCACGACAGTTGCCCGTCCATTGCCCCAGCCCGGGCCGACACAGCCTGCACCAGTGATGATGGCAACCTTGTTTTGAAGTCTCTTTGACATGATCAGTCCTAGGTGGTGAATCCGTAGAGGCGACCCGGGTTGTCGACCAGCAGGGCCTGCTGTAACTGCGGGGTAGTCGCGAACAGCGCAATCATGTCAATGATGTCGCCGTCATTGGGCGGGGCTGCGCGAAAATTCGGATGCGGCCAGTCAGTTCCCCAGACAACCTTGTCCGTGTGCTGTTCGACCAGCGCTTTCGCGTAAGGCACTGCGTCCACCCAGGGCGGATCAAGACGCGAGGCACGCTCAAGCCCGCTAACCTTGACCCACAGGTGGGGTTGATCCAGCAGCCTCATCAAGGTGTCGAATGCGCGATCCAGATGCGGCGACCCGATTTCGATGCGCGCCATGTGGTCGATCACCACCGGCACTGGCATGGCGGCGAGTGCTGGTGCCATGGTCTCGATCAGCCGGCTGTCCAGATGAATCTGCAGATGCCAGTTCAGCCGTTGCAGGCGCTTTGCCAGAGCAGTCAGCTCGTCGGTCGAGGTGCCTCCAGCCAGATGGGCCATGTAGTTGAACCGCATGCCGCAAAAGCCCTGATCGTTCAGTCTGTCCAGCGTGGAGTCATTCACATCGCCCGGGCATAGTGCGACGCCTTTGTAACGGCCGGGTCGGGCGGCAATCGCGTCGGCAACCACGTCATTGTCAAAGCCGTGACATCCGGACTGCACGATCACGCAGCGCTCAATCCCGACCAGATCGTGCAGCGCAAACAACAATTCCTTGGGCGCTTCGGCCGGTCGAAAACGGGCATCGGCTGCGTACGGAAACCGATCGGTCGGCCCGAACACATGGCAATGAGCATCACAGGCACCGGCCGGCAGCGTGAGGCGCGACGGCTTGCGTGGCGCGGGATGGTAAGTCGGAGATGGTTGATTCATCGACGCAGACCCTTTGAATGGACGCCTGGGCGTTGAGTCCTTGCCTGAGTGGTCAGCCCCAGCGCGCACCACGTCGGATGCTGCTCAGCGGACGAAGCGCCCGCGCGCAGATTACGTCAACCCGGGGCTGCTCAGGCGGCCGGTGCGACCGTCGCCAGAAAACTTGGTTCGTGCGCTGAAAATTCGCTGAGCCAGTCGACCAGTTTCGGATGCGCATCGCGCCAGCTGACCGGCTGGCGCCAGTCCAGATAACCCAGCGCACAGCCCAGTGCCAGCGATGACAGATCCGCCTCGCGCGTTGGTGGTGGGGCCTTGGAGATCGCTGTCAGCGCGCGTTCGATCTTGCCGCGCTGATGCGCGAGCCAACGCTCTGAGATTTGCGCCGGTTCGCGAAAGCGTCCCTCGTAGACCATCAGCAGCGCAGCATCGGTGATGCCGTCTGCCAGCACGGCCCGGGTCAGCACATCAAAGCGGGCCCGGCCGCTGGTCGGGACCAGAGGTCTTTGGTCTGAGATCGAATCGAAGTACTCGACGATGACCTTGCTGTCGTAGATCGCGCCGCCGTCCGGCAGCAGCAGACAGGGAATCTTGCCCAGCGGATTCTGCTGGCGGATTGTGTCAGTTTCATCGAGCGTATCGGCCGGGACCAGGTCGATCCGATCAGTCAGCTTGTGGATCAGAACCGCCATCCGGGTCTTGCGACCGTATGGTGAGGTCACGGTGCTGCGAAGAATCATCTTATCGGCCTCAGCGATGGGGGTGGCGCGCGTCTCGGTATTCATTTCCTGGTCCTTACATACTGCGGCGGTATTGCCCGCCGACCTCAAACAGCGTGCTTGTGATCTGGCCCAGCGAGCAGACGCGCGCGGCATCCATCAGCACCTCGAATACATTCGCGTTCTCGATCACCGCGCGCTTCAGACGTTCCAGTGCCGGCCCCGCTGCAGCTGCATTGCGTGACTGGAAATCAGACAGGCGTTCAAGTTGCGACTGCTTTTCCTCTTCGGTGGAGCGTGCAAGCTCCAGTGTCTGAGGAATCGGATCGCCATTCGGATTGCGGAAGGTGTTCACGCCGATGATCGGATGCTCGCCAGTGTGCTTGAGCATCTCGTAGTGCATGCTCTCGTCCTGGATCTTGCCGCGCTGATAACCGGTTTCCATCGCACCCAGTACGCCGCCACGGTCGGCGATGCGCTCGAACTCGGCCAGCACAGCCTCTTCAAGCAGTTCGGTGAGCTCGTCAATCACGAACGCGCCCTGATTCGGGTTCTCGTTCTTGGCCAGGCCCCACTCGCGGTTGATGATCAGCTGAATCGCCATGGCGCGGCGCACGCTGTCCTCGGTCGGCGTGGTGATCGCTTCATCGTAGGCATTTGTGTGCAGACTGTTGGCGTTGTCGTAGGTTGCAATCAGCGCCTGCAGCGTGGTGCGGATATCGTTGAAGTCAATTTCCTGCGCATGCAGTGAGCGG
>JAURMJ010000290.1 GCA_030830765.1 Quisquiliibacterium sp. | reverse complement strand
GCTGCCGGTCGCGGTTTACCGTTGACCGGATTGGCCGCGGCGATCTCGGGCGTCCAATCGCGTCCCTGCCAATCAATCAGATGCGCCGGCGGCTCGGACAAACCTTCCCACCAGATATCGCCATCGTCAGTCAGTGCAACGTTCGTGAAGATGGCATTGCTGCTCAGTGAAGCCAGACAGTTCGGATTGGTCTTGGCGCTGGTGCCCGGCGCAACGCCGAAGAAACCGGCCTCCGGATTGATCGCATGCAGGCGGCCATCGGCCTGGGGCTTGATCCAGGCAATGTCGTCGCCGATCGTCTTGACGCTCCAGCCCTCAAAGCCAGCCGGCGGGATCAGCATTGCGAAATTGGTCTTGCCGCAGGCCGAGGGGAAAGCCGCACCGACGTGGAATGTACGTCCCTGCGGATTGGTGACTGCCAGGATCAGCATGTGCTCAGCCAACCAGCCGATGCCACCGGACAACACATCCTGGCGACCCATATTCGACGCGATGCGCAGTGCGAAGCATTTCTTGCCCAGCAAAGCATTGCCGCCATAACCCGAACCGAACGACCAGATCTCGCGCGTTTCGGGGTAATGCACGATGTACTTGGTGTCATTGCAGGGCCAGGCCACGTCCTTCTCGCCCGGCGCCAGCGGCTTGCCAACCGAATGCACGCAGGGCACGAAATGACCGTCTTCCCCGAGCACGTCATGAACCGCCCGACCCATCCGGGTCATGATCCGCATGCTCGCGACCACATAGGGGCTGTCTGAAATCTCGACACCAATGTGTGCAATGTGGCTGCCCAGCGGACCCATCGAGAACGGAATCACGTACATCGTGCGGCCGCGCATGCAGCCATCGAACAAGCCGTTCAGGGTTTCGCGCATCTGCGCCGGCTCGATCCAGTTATTGGTCGGACCAGCCTCTTCCTCGCGCTCACTGCAGATGAAAGTGCGGTCTTCAACCCGGGCCACATCGGTCGGATCGGACGTGGCCAGATAGGAGTTCGGCCGCTTTTCGGGATTCAGTCGGCGCATTGTGCCGGCCGACACCATCTCGTCACACAACCGGTCGTACTCTTGCTGAGAACCGTCGGCCCAGTAGATGTTGTCCGGCTTGGTCAGTGCGGCGATCTGGTCGACCCACTCCAGTAAGCCACCGTGACGGACGTAATCTGGCGCTCCGAGTCTTGCGGCGATCTCGGTGCGGCGGGAAATCGCAGCTTGTGCGACCGTGGAAGAAAGATGCGGATGGTTCATGCTGAGCTCCGAGCCCGGCCCGGCACGAGAGGCTCAGGAAACGGGGGAAAAGGCCAGTTTTCGGGGAGCCCGCGATCATACACCCTGAGACATTCCTCGGATAGCTTTCATCCCTACGCGATCCTCAGGAATCGACCAGGCAAGCTCCCGCGACAGTGAAGAAACGGAGGACCGAGCAGCCACCAGGCGCAGGGCGCAGGGCGCAGGGCGATTCGAGCGGTCTGGCGGCGAACTCGAAGTCGGACGGTT
The DNA here is from genome assembly GCA_030830765.1 of Quisquiliibacterium sp. Lineage (GTDB taxonomy): Bacteria > Pseudomonadota > Gammaproteobacteria > Burkholderiales > Burkholderiaceae_E > Quisquiliibacterium. The sequence continues at coordinate 4,686 of JAURMJ010000290.1, read as the reverse complement.
TCGTAGTCGCTGCGCATTAGGTTCATAATCATTTGAATCCAGCCATGATGGTTGTCAACGCCGAGCAAGATGCACGTCAAAATTCATCCGATTGCTGAACATGAATGTGAAAGCTGCGGGATCCGCGACCATTCCCTGTTCAAGGACCTGACTGCTGCCGACTTCGAACTGATCGATCAGCCGATCCACGATCTGAGCTTTGAAGCGCATGCAACACTGTTTGATGAAGGCTCCACCGGTACAAATCTGTTTACGCTGCGCACCGGTCTGATCAAACTGGTCCGTTTTCAACCCGATGGTTCGCAGCGCATCATCCGCTTGCTGACCCCGGGTGATATCGCCGGGCTGGAGATCACAGCAACGGACACCTATGACTCCACCGCCGTTGCAGTCACGCCGGTGCAGGCCTGCCGCATTCCGCAGTCCGTGATCAGACGCCTGGAACGCGAATCTCCGCGCCTGCACGGTCAGCTGCTCCGCAAATGGCACGAAGCGCTGAAGCAAGCCGATGACTTCATTGCTGATCTGGCCTCTGGCAACGCGCGCCAGCGCCTTGCCAGACTGCTGCTGCGACTTTCACAAGGTGACTCGACTCGCGACGTGCTGCTACCCTCCCGTGAAGACGTCGGCGCGATGCTGGGCATCACCACAGAGACTGCGAGCCGCACTGTTGCGTCTTTCCGTAGAGAGCAATTACTCACTTCACTTGATCGTCTCGGACGCCACTTTCAAGTGGACGCCGAACGCCTGGGGCTCATCGCGGATGGCGCCGACTGAGTGTCGAGGCTGATCAGCCCGCCCGATCCCAAGTTCAACCCAACCTGCAGACCCACCGATGAGCCTTCCCGATCCAGAAGCTTTGGCCGCCACCAGGACGCTGGCCGCATGGGATCGCGGCGAAGCCATCGACCGCAACCTGCTGCCCTCGCCGGCGGATACCGAACTTGCCCAGACACGGCAACTGAGGATCAATGCATTACGGGTGGCGCGTGGGGAGCGGCCTGTCGGCTACAAGATCGGCTTCACGAACCGGACGATCTGGCCGATCTATAACGTCCATCACCCGATCTGGGCGCCTGTTTGGAACACGACACTGACGCAGCTCGATTCGACGACGACTGAATGCGCGCTGAAAAAGTTCGTGCAGCCACGGCTGGAACCTGAAATCGTCTTCGGTCTGCGGACAAGCCCGATCAGCGCGGCACCGCAGGCCGTCTTCGAGGCCATTGATTGGATCGCCCATGGCTTTGAGATCGTTCAAAGCCCGTACCCTGACTGGAAGTTCAACGCAGCTGAGGCTATCGCCGCCCAGTCGCTGCATGGCGCACTGCTGGTCGGTCCGAAAAAACGGCGAGCCGAGATCGCTGACACCTGGCAGGCGATGGCTTCCATCAGCCTCACGCTGAGCCTGGACGGCAAACAGGTCGCACAGGGCGAAGCCAGCATGGTCCTGGACAACCCGGTCTGCGCACTTGGCCATCTGGTTGAACAGCTGGCGCTGATTGATCGCCAACTGCAGGCAGGTGACGTGATTACGACTGGCACGCTGACCGATGCGCAGGTGCTGAGTCCCGATCAGACCTGGCGCAGTACGATTCATGGCGCAGCCCTTGACGGGCTGCAACTGCGGACACGGTGATCCGCGTCCTGGCTATTTGCGCGGGCCGGTGCGCACCGCTGCGCGCGTGGACGGATGCGGACACCATCAAGCCGCGCGCAGCGACGCAGGCTGAAGTCTCAGACTCCATTGCTGACGTCACTGCCATAACACCCGGCACGACAGCAAAAACCCCGCTCAGCGCGATCGCGAAGCACGCGCTCAGTACGCTGGAGGCCCCGGCCCCGGTTGAAGTGCGTGCATTTGGCATCGCCGGCGATGAGCAGGCTGATCGGGTACGCCACGGCGGTCCACGACAGGCTGTTTACGTCTACCCTGCTGAGCACTATGCGTTTTGGCAAACAGTCCGGATGCAGGCGAGACAAGCGCAGGTCCTGGCCCCCGGAGCCCTTGGCGAGAATCTGCTGATCGAAGGGCTGCTGGAAAAACAAGCCTGGATCGGCGACCGGCTTCAGATTGGTGAACTGATCCTGCGTGTCGAGAGTCCCCGATCGCCCTGCTTCAAACTGGACATCCGACTTGGCTTCTCCTGGGCCAGCAAGATGATGGTGCAAAGCGGGTTCACCGGTTTTTACTGTTCCGTTGAACGTCAGGGGCGCATCACTGCTGGCGACGAAGTCAGTGTCAGGCCGGGGGATCGCATCACCAGCATCGAACAGGCGCACCGCCTTAACCATCGATCCCGGCAGCCTGGTCTGTTCTGAGGTACATTGGAGCCATGGTCGAACTGAGTCCTGCCCAAAGAACCGCCGCGACCGCACGCTTTCTGATGAGTGCGGGCGTCTTATTTGTCGCCGAAGCCATCTGGGGCGGTTCGGCTGCCCGTGCATTGATGGCTGCCGCCGTGTTTGTCTTCGGGGGCGGGCTGCTGATCCTGGCAAAGCGCGCCGACTGAGCCCCAGCTCACTTCGCATCCGCGCTTGGCACGCAGGCACAGCCCGATGAATTTCGAAGCGCTTCGGGTCGACGCACTGCCCGTTGACGACGACCTTCTTGACGCAGGCACGACCGGCCCTGAGCTCGCCTATCTCGCTGCGGTCTACCGGCACAGTCCACGCGCACTGATCTGGCGCAATCCGTCTTCCGAGTGGCGGCTTTTCGCCTTGCTGCCTCCGCTGGCGTCCAGGCTGTCGCTGATGACCAACCCTATCTTCGCGCAACTGACCCGCTCATGGGGGCTGAACGTTCGATTCGTCGGCGTCGATCGTGACGGACTGGTCCACGACTTCCGCTCGTTGCTATCCGATCGCACGCTACGCATGCTCGTTGAACTGCTTGGAGCGCAATTGGATGAGCATAGCGGCGGTGAGCCGCGCCTGCTCGATACCCTGTTCGCCGCTCTGGCGCGCGAGATGCTGACCATCATCCAGCGCCGCACCCGGGGCTGGGGGCGCCACCTGGATGTTGAACACCGGCTCGAACCGCTGTGCGCTGCCAGCCTGTTCGCGCGTGAATCCCGCTATCCGGACTTTCTTGCCTGCCTGCGCACCTCGCTGCGCAACGGGCTGATCGATGTCGAGTTCTATGGCCGCGTACTGCGCGCCGTCGATCTGCGCGAACTGAATGCCGAGGAGCGTATCGCAGCGCAGATCGAATCGACCCTTGATCCGGTGACGGTCACCAAACTTGAACGTGCCGGCATCGGCCTGCATCTGGGGTGCTACAACTGGCTGAGACTCGACCCCCGGCACGCAGCCCCCCGGGCTCATGCACTGGCGCGACTGCCGGGCTTTGCCGCCTTCTTCGCCGAGGCCCTGGTGCCAATACAGGCGGCCAGCCTTGAATTGCCCGACGAGGATCCACTGTTGCAGGCTCTTCATGACGAAGAGCGCGCCGACGCGCAAGGACCGCGTGATGAAGATAGGCCAACGCTTGATCTGCGTCGCATCGCAGCGCGCACAGAAAGTGGTCACAGCCTGCGCTGGGCCGGCGTTCTGCAGCGCGCAATCGACGCCGGCCAGGACCGGGCAATCATAGAGGCGCTGGCACAACGCTTTGCGGTCGATGACAACGTCATCCGGAGATTGTGGCGCGAGACACCGACGGAGCTCGGGCAACCGCCGACCTGGCATCTGGCACAGATTCTCTCGCAACTGGCCCGCTGCGATGCGCGCCGGTGGCCAAGCTCAGCTGCCAGCTGGCAGGAACTGATCGCCTCGGCCATTCCCGCCGAGGCCGGCTGATCAGCGCGTGCCGATCGGCATCGCGGTTACCGCCAGGTAATCGGCGCCGATTACGACGGACGCTTCAGGTCCGGCGCACCGATATAGATCCGGTTCCAGGTTGGACTGATGACGATCTCGTTCAAACAAACATGCCTGGGTGCAGTCACGACATACGCGACGGCATCGGCAACATCCTGGGGCTTGAGCATCCGCTCGATGTCCTGCTCGGATGGGGGTACCGGACGGGTGCGAAGAATCGGAGTCGCGACCTCACCCGGGCACAACATCGTCGCCCGGATGCCATGGCTGCCCTCCTGATCGTTGATGCTCTCCACAAGCGGAGCAAGCCCCATCTTGGTCGCGCCGTAGCCAGCTCCGGTGAAGCTGAGGTAGCGCCAGCCAGCCCAGGATGAAACCACGACGATTGTGCCGGCACCTGCCGCTCGCATCGCCGGCAAGACTGCGCTGACACAAAACGCGACCCCGTTCAGGTTGATCGCAGTCACCTTTGCAAAGGCCTCCGGGGTCAGCGTCGACCAGAAACGGTTCGGCACATTGGTCCCAGCCGAGCAGACCAGCGTATCGATCCGTCCATGCTGCGCAAGAATCTCGCCAGCCACCCGCGAGACGGCCTCGGCGTCCGCAACATCAAGCTGGGCTGCGCTAGCCTTCAGGCCCTCCGCCTTCAGCGTCTGCACGGCAGCATCGAGTTCCGCCTGACGCCGCCCGGAAAGCACCACATGGGCTCCCGCAACAGCCAGGCTGCGAGCGGTTTCAAGACCGATGCCGGTCGCGCCGCCAGTGATCCAGGCCAACTGGCCATCGAGTTTCAAATTCACAGTTTCTCCTTGTGTGCACTGCTAGGCCGGACACCGGACTCAAACGGGTGTTTCGCACTGCGTG